>CALDOC010000219.1 GCA_937914675.1 uncultured Sulfurimonas sp. | reverse complement strand
GACGAAGCCTTGAATTTAAAAGATTTTTTGATTAGAGGCGAAAGCGAAGGGAGAATCTCTTGAAAATAAGAACAAAAATCCTTGTCGCGCTTTTGACAAGTACGCTTATCATCTTTTCAATTTTTAGTTATATCGCCCACAACTATGATGAGAAAAAATACGTTGATAGCGTAAGAGAACAATTGCGCGCCATTTCAAATATCCAAACCCATAGAATCCAACAGTATTTAAACGCCAAAAAAAATCTGCTTAAAATGATCGTAAGCAGAAGAGAACTCAGAGTCGCACTGGCTGAGTATAATAAAAGCGGCGATAAAAAATATAAAGATAAAATCTTTTCAATACTCAACGACGCAAAAAAAGGTTTAGAGGAAATTCAAGAGATAAAGGTAACGGACCTTCATGGAAAAATAATCGTTGCAACCGATAAAAGGCTTGAAAATACCTACGCGCCAAATTTTCCCAACTCCATAGAACAACTCCAAGCGATAAAAGTTGGCGTAGACGTCAAACACAAAAACTCGATGTTGCTACTCAAATCAAGAGCCCCGCTGTATTCAGAAGATGAAAAAATCATTGGCACCGTTTACGTAAACATTAATTTTGACGAGCTTAAAAAAATAACAAATGATTACACAGGTTTGGGAGAAACGGGAGAAACCGTTTTAGCGCGAAAAAACCTTGATGGAGGCGTGTTTTTAACTCCTCTTAGGTTTGACAAAGAAGCAGTGGACAAAAAATTTATTTTCAACGATCATCAAATGCAGCCAATGCTCAAAGCGCTCAATGGCGAAAAAGAACTTTTTGAAAACATTAAAGACTATCGACAAAATAACGTATACTCCGCGACAAACTTTATAGAGAGCGTCGCATGGGGGGTCGTTGTAAAAATCGACATGGACGAAATCGAGAAAAACTTACACAAAAATCAAAATGAACTTTATTTTACGTTATCGCTTGTTATGCCATTAATACTTCTCATGGCCGTTCTTATCTCAAGAAGTTTAAGCCAACCAATTATAGAGCTTACAAAAATCGTCGACGCTTTTTCAAGAGGGGATTACAATCAAAAAGCGGATGTTTCAAACAAGGATGAGATTGGTTTGTTGGCGGAGACTTTTAACGCGATGACCGCAGATCTAATCAGTTCAAAAAATCGACTCAGCGAAGGGCAAAAAATTACCAATATGGGAAGTTGGGAGTATAACGCTAAAACAGACGTTCTCTATTGGTCGGATGAGGTATATGATATTTTTGAAGTTCATAAAGATAAATTTGAAGTCTCTTATGAAAACTTTTTAAGCTGCATCCATGAAGACGATCGTGAAAACGTGAAGTTTCAATTCGCTCAATCGGTCAAAAACAATACAAAATATAACGTCATTCATAAAATAATTACACCAACAGGAAACTTAAAGATTTTGGAAGAGAGCGCCATTCATAGACGAGACAACGAGGGCAAAGCGATACAAACTTTTGGCGCGGTGCGCGACATTACTCAAGAGAAAATTCAAGAGAAAGAACTTAAAAACCAATTATCGCTTACGGATAAACATATTATCATCTCGACAACGGACGTTAATGGAAAGATACTTCATGCGTCAGAAGCGTTTTGCAAGATTAGCGGATTTACACTCGAAGAACTTTTGGGTAAAAACCATAGAATAGTCAGACATCCCGATATGCCTCAATCGCTTTATGAAAATATGTGGGAAACGCTACTTCAAGAGAGACCTTGGCGTGGCGAAATAAAAAATAGGACCAAAGACGGCGGTTATTATTGGGTTGACACAACCATAAGTCCTCTGTATAATTTAGAAAACAAGCTTACGGGTTATACGGCGTTACGAAAAGAGATAACCAATGAGAAAAAAATCGAAGAGGCGCAAAGAATAGCGAAAATGGGGAGTTGGGAGCTTGAAATAATGACGGGCAAAGCGCTCTTTTCAAAAGAGACGTACAAGATATACGAGCTCGAAGAAGGCACGCCGATACATCGTGATTATTTTATCGATTTGATTGAGGGCAAAGACAGAGACAAGGTCGTGGAACTCCTTAATCTTGCCATTGCAAAGAAAAAAGAGTTCAAAATAGAGTTTGACGTCAAAACGAAAAAAGGCACAAGAAAATCTCTTTTTTTCCAAGCGGAGGTTGAGTTTGACGAGATGGACAAACCACTCAAAATCATCGGTATCGTTTTAGACATTAGCGAACACAAACTCATAGAGAAAAAACTCCAAAACGCAAAAATAGAAGCGGAGAAAAGCGCCATGGCAAAGGGTGAATTCGTTGCCAACATGAGTCATGAAATACGAACGCCGATGAACGCCATTTTAGGTTTTATCGACCTTTCCCTCCGATCGCCAGAACTTCCAAAAGAGATTGAAGAGTATCTCAAAAAGTCAAAGTCGTCCGCCAAAGGACTTCTTCAAATTATCAACGACATTTTAGATTTTAGCAAACTTGAATCCAAAAAGCTCACAATAGAAGAGATTTGCTTTAACGTTAAAAATCTTTTACTTGAAGTCGTTGAGAGTTTGGAGCTAAACGCTCACAACAAAGGGATTAATATATTTTTAAAAATCGAAGACATGCAAGATTGCTACGTTGGAGATCCCTATAGAATAAAGCAAATACTAATCAATCTACTAGGAAACGCCGTAAAATTTACTGAGAAAGGAAACGTAACGGTAGAAGTCTATCAAAAACGAAAGGTAATCGTTTTTAATATAATCGATACTGGAATTGGAATGACGCAACAACAGGTTTCCACTATCTTTGAACCATTCGTTCAAGCGGATAGTTCAACCGTGAGAAGATTTGGCGGCACTGGTCTTGGCACCGTCATTAGCAAACAACTTATCAATCTTATGAACGGGAGCGTAACGGTAAAAAGCGAACTTGGATCTGGCTCCACCTTTAGCGTAGCGTTGCCTCTTGAAGAGACGGAGTGCTCCTCTTCATGTTTGTACCAAAACGAGTATAACGAGGTGTTGGCTGAATCAAAACGCTTGTTTAACATTCTTTTGGCTGAGGACAACGACCTCAACGCGCACCTCGTACAACTCAATCTTGGAAACGCGCTTGGGCATAAAATCACTTGGGCTCAAAATGGAGTCGAAGTTTTAGAAGAGCTGCAAAAACATAAAGACCATTACGATTTAATACTTATGGACATTCATATGCCAAAAATGGATGGGATAGAAACAACCAGAAGAATTCGTCAACTCGAAGAAAAAACTCATAAACATATCTCAATCATAGCGCTTACCGCTTCCGTGACAAAAGAAGAGCAAGAGGAAACCATCAAAAATGGAATGGACGGTTTCGCTTTAAAACCTCTTATGCTTAATGAATTGATTCAAGAGATGGAGAGAGTCGTGCCAAAACATTTAGGGCAAAAAAATTTCAAACTACTCACAACAAACGCAAATCATTTACAAGTCAATTTAGACCCAATCAAAGACGTTGCCAATATCCCAAAAGCTCTTAGAGTATGGAGAGATGAAAAAAACTACATCGAAGCGCTTAGAAAATTTATTTTCAGCCATAAAAATGATATTATTTCAATAAAAGAAGCGCTTATAAATAAAGACAAAGAACTTGCCTTGATACTAACGCATACGCTCAAAGGGCTTTCATTAGGGCTCGATGGATTCCAAAATATGGCGGAAGAAATTTATGACTTGGTGAAATCAAATTCGCCGGATATCGACTTGGAACCTTTGGAAACTCAAATGCAAAAAATTGTCGACGCCGTGGCTCTTGTGGAGTATGAAAAAACGCGGGGAGAACCTTTTATCGCTCTTGGGAAATCTGAACTTATATCGGAGATGAAAAATCTTGTAGAAACGCTCGCTAGTGGAGAGTGCGATGAAAAGAAGTTTAAAAACATAAAAGAGAATCTAAAATCTTACAGCGCAAAAGAGCATATTGTGAAACTCGAACATGCGATAGAAAATTTTGATTACGAGTTGGCAAGTGAACTTTTAGGCGACGCGCTTGAATCTCTGAGTAAAAAAGTTTAATTTTAAAGATAAAAAAGGATACGTCATGAAAACAATACTTATAGTGGACGACATAGCGGATAACATTAAACTTCTTAAAGATTTGCTTTCGCAAGAAAACTATATGATAAAAGTCGCCAATAGTGGTCAAAGAGCTCTTGACATAGTAAGCAAGTCCAAGCCCAATTTGATACTTCTCGACGTCATGATGCCTGAGATGGATGGATATGAAGTCTGTAAAAGACTCAAAGAAAATAAAGCGACGCAAGACATTCCCGTTATTTTTATAACGGCGAGAGTAGACGTGGAAGATGAAACCCGTGGATTTGAGCTTGGAGCGGTTGACTATATCAACAAGCCAATATCCGCGCCAATAGTGTTGGCGCGGATAAAAACCCATCTTAGTCTTACAAAATTGGAGTCGTATGACCATCTTGCCAGAGCCGCCATTCACATGCTCGCCGAAGCTGGTCATTACAATGACACCGATACGGGCTTTCACATTTGGAGGATGGCCGCTTACTCGAAACTTTTGGCAATTGCCGCAGGATGGAGCGAAGACGAGGCGTACCAATTAGAACTAGCCGCTACCATGCATGACACGGGAAAAATAGGGATTGACGATAACATTCTCAAAGCGCCTAGACAATTAACGAGCCAAGAGTGGATTCATATGAAAAAACACTCAACCATTGGAAGTAGCATTCTTGAAAAATCAGAACACCCCATTTTCAAACTCTCGGCAATCATTGCGAAAAGACACCATGAAAAATACGATGGAGGTGGTTATCCAGACGGTTTGGTTGGCGAAGAGATACCACAATCGGCTAGAATCGTCGCTATTGCGGACGTGTTTGACGCGCTTACCATGAAAAGAGTTTATAAAAGCGCTTGGAGCGTTGAAGACGCTCTCAAGGAAATCAAGTCGCAAGCAGGTAAACATTTTGACCCGGAATTAGTGAATCTTTTTTTAGCCAATAGCGATGAGATAAAAAAAATCAAAGAGATATGGGAGGAGAAAGAGAGAATCCAAGATAAAAGCTAAATTTTTATTTATTTATTCTCAGTTTAAGAGAGCGTTAATTAGCGTAAACGTTTTGACAACGCAAATTTTGCAACGCGATTGCGACACAAACAA
>CALDOC010000218.1 GCA_937914675.1 uncultured Sulfurimonas sp. | reverse complement strand
AACTAATCACGCTCAAAACCAACTCTTGCGCTTCTTTTTGAATAGCCACTAAGTGCTCATGAGAGATAAAACTCTCGGCGTAGATTTTGTAAATGTCCTCGGTTCCCGATGGACGAGCCGCGAACCAACCGTTTTTGGTCGTCACTTTTAGTCCTCCGATAGGCTTGTCGTTTCCCGCGGCGTTTGTAAATACGCCGTTTATCTCTTCTCCCGCCAACGTTTTTGACGTCACGTCGCTTGGCGAGAGTTTTTTGAGTTTCGCTTTTTGCTCCGGCGAGGCTGGGGCGTCGCTGCGTTCGTAGTAAGAGACTCCAAACTCTTTTTCAAGTTCTTTGTAAATCACTCCTGGGTCTTTTTTGAGTCTCTCTGTCATCTCAAAAGCTAAAAGGTTTAAGATGATTCCGTCTTTGTCGGTAGTCCAAACGGAGCCGTCTTTGCGCAAAAACGAAGCGCCAGCGCTCTCTTCTCCTCCAAAACCAACAGTTCCTTCGCTTAATCCATCGACAAACCATTTGAAGCCAACCGGCACTTCGATGATTTCGCGATTTATCGAAGTCGCCACTCTGTCAATCATGGAGCTAGAGACCAAAGTTTTGCCAATTTTTAGCGTCGAAGCCCAATCTTTTCTATACTGAAAAAGGTACCAAATGGCGACCGAGAGATAGTGGTTTGGATTCATAAGTCCAACGCTTGGAGTGACAATCCCGTGACGGTCAAAGTCGGGGTCGTTCGCGAACGCCAAATCATACTTGTCTTTGAGCGAAACGAGCGACGCCATGGCGAATGGAGAGGAACAGTCCATTCTAACTTTTCCGTCATGGTCACACGTCATGAAACTAAACGTCGGATCCACGTCGGGGTTGACTATGTCTAATTTTAGTCCATAAATCTCATTGATTTTTTTATAAACTTCAATGCCCGAACCACCGAGAGGGTCGACGCCGACGCTCAGAGAGCTTTGTTGTAAAAGTTTCATGTCGATGATCGCGTCGAGCGATTTGACGTAGGGAGTGACGAAGTCGAAATAGCGCGCCTTTGAAAGAGCTTCTTCTACGCTCACTTTTTTCACCCCCACGAGAGCGTTTTTAAGATACTCGTTGGCGTTGGCTTCTATGACGGAAGTCGCGTCCGTGTCCGCTGGACCGCCGTTTGGCGGGTTGTATTTGAAACCGCCGTCTTGTGGCGGATTGTGCGATGGCGTTATGACCACTCCGTCGCATAACTCTTTGCTTGTTTTGTTGGCTTCTATGACGCTGAACGAGAGAACGGGCGTCGGAGTGTAGCCGTCATTCTCCGCAATCGCGCATAAAACTCCATTGGCGACGCAAACTTGCACAGTGGTAAGTTGCGCCGGAGTTGAGAGCGCATGCGTGTCTTTGGCGATATATAAAATCCCAGTAATCCCTTGAGAGAGTCTATAATCACAGACGGCTTGAGCGATCGCTAAAATATGCGACTCCGTAAAACTTTTTTTGAGAGACGTCCCGCGATGACCCGACGTGCCAAACGCAACGGCTTGAGTCGCGTCGGACATGTCGGGCTTCAATGTGTAATAATCAGATATTAAATTTGGTATGTTCACTAGCTTATCTTTAGAAACTTGTTTTCCCGCGTCTTCGTGTGCCATATGTTTCTCCATTTTGATGTATATCAAATTGTACTAAAATAAAATAAAAATGGATATAAATGATTGCGTAAATATTACGCTAACCCAAAAAAGGTTGGCGATAAATTGAGCAACGTTGGTATGCTTAATGTGAACATACTAGGGTATAATGTAAAAATTAAATTTAAGGGGGTATGAATTATGAATGATTATTTAATATTTAGCGATTTGGAGGGCACTTTACTTCGCCATGACACCCATGATTTTAGTGAAGCTAGTAAAGTTCTTAAGTACTTAAACGATAAGAGGATTCCTCTTGTTTTAGCGACCACCAAAACATATTCCGAAGTGACATCGCTCCAAAAGAAGTTAAATATCAACTGTCCTTTTATCGTCGAAAATGGCGCTGGCATCTTTATACCCTCAGGCTCCGTTCTCACAAGCGACGCGCAAAAAGGTGAATCTTGGATAAAGATTGGTAGCGCTAAAAGTTATCTTGAACTGAGAAGTTGTTTTGAAAAACTAAAACGAAGTTATCCCATCCGAGGATTTGGGGACATGGAGGTTGATGAAATAATTTACTTAACTTCTTTGGACAAAGAGAGCGCGACTCATACCAAGGAAAGAGACTTTACGGAACCTTTTGTCATTGATGGCGAGATAGATATGGATTCGCTCAAAAAAGACGCGCAAGCGGAGGGTTTGGATATAGTAAAAGGGAAAAGATTTTACCATCTAATATCACAAGGTCATAGCAAAGCCAAGGCAATGTTGCATGTGGCGAGCTTGTTTGAAAAGCACTTTGCCATGAAACTTATAAAAATAGCTTTAGGCGATAGTGAAAACGACTTTAGCATGTTAAAGTCCGCAGACGTAGGAATCTTGATTCCGAGTTATAGCGGCGCTTACGCCGATATAAATGATGAGACTATTATAAAAGCTCCATTTGCCGGTCCAAGAGGTTGGAATGAAGCTCTGCTTGAAGTATTAGACGTTTAAGTTCTAATGCAGTTGAGACTCAAAGAGAGGGTTAATCTTCTGATAAAAGTTTTATAGAAAAAAGACTAACGGCTCCAAGTCCCAAACCATCGCTGCGAAGTTCTACGTCTCCACCTAAAAGATTCGCCATTTTTTTACTTAATGAAAGTCCCAAACCCGTTCCTTTGTGTCGCTTTTGCATTACGTTTTTTACTTGAGTAAAGTCATTGAAAAGTTGCGCCAAATCGTCTTTCTCTATTCCAATGCCACTGTCTGTAACTTTGACGTACAAGTACTCTTCGTCGTTAAACATTTCTAGTTTTATGCTTCCCTCGTTTGTAAATTTGATGGCGTTTGAGAGCAGGTTTAGCGTTATTTGTTGAAAGAGTTTAGGGTCGGTTTCGAGATTTGTAAGAGCGCAATTATCTGTAATCAATTCAAATTTTAGATTTTTATCATCGGCGAGGGGTTGTAACATGTTGTAGCTGCCATGTATGATTTTTAAAAGATTGACCGGCTCTAGGTATACGTCCATCTTTCGAGCTTCTATCTTCGCGATGTCGAGTATCTCGTTTATCATGTTCAAAAGATATTGCGCCGATGACTCGATGTTTCCGACCGTGTCTTGCTGATCTTCGGTGAGGTCTTCATACATGATGAGGAGTTGAGAAAAACCTATGATGGAGTTGAGCGGCGTTCTTAGCTCATGAGACATATTGGATATAAACGCGGATTTCGCTTGCGACGCGTCGGTAGTTTTGTTGATTAGTCTTATCCTGTCTAGTTGTAGGGCTATCATGCTTGTGATGGAAGCGTAAAAGTTTTTTTCATTTTTATCTTTTAGGCTCGCCACTGCGAGAGAAATGGAGCCAAAGTACTCTTTTTCATCCTTTTCAAAATTAGTCACGTAAATATCTACTGAGTTGCTCTCCGACTTTTTCGTGAAGCGCAAGTCCTCTTTTTTTGTAAGTTTTTTAATTTCGTCTATGGACGTTTGAATGCAATCTTGTTCATTTTTTGTTTGAATGATGGTGTTGAAAATCTCTATGAGTTGCACAAAGCGTCTTAGCCTAAGTTTGTTCTCTTTTTCTAAGCTTTGTAAAGCCGATGAGGTGGCTTCTAGCATATTGTTAAAAGCATGCGTCAAAGTTGCGATTTCATCTTGAGAATCGACGCGAAGTCTTGCGGAATAGTCATGTTCTTTGGTTATTTTATCCGTCACTTTCGTTAAGTTTTCTATGGGTTCTATAATGCCTTTGGAGTAACGAAGAGAAATATAGATAATCACAAAGATTACAAGCACCGAGAAGTAAAGCATAAACCTTATAAAGTCGTATAGTATTTTTAGAGCTATCTCCTTATCCACCGCGTAGACTAAATAAAAATCACTTAGCGTTGAGGAGAATTTTTTATACACTAGGACATGTTCTTGCGTTATTTGGCTATCTTCGTCCTTATGAAGTTCTAGGCGCATATTGATGTCGTCGCCAATTATTTGCGAGGATTTTTGAGATATTATGTAGGAATGCAGCCCATCTTGATACGTTAAATAGGCTCTGAGATTTTTTAAATTATATTTTAAAACAAGATAGGCGATTTGACTGTTTTTGTCAAAAGTGGCGTATATGGCGTGATAGATAAAAAGATCGTTTTTTATAATGTACTCTCCACTATCTTTTTTGAGTATGTTTAATGGAGTGAACGTTTTAGATAAAGAGTCTAAAGAAGAGGACGCGATAATGTTTGAACTTTTGTCCACTACGAACATGTCTATGTCCAAATCAAAATCATTTACTTTTTTTCTAAGTAAGATGGAGATTCTTTTATCAATGTCGTCCGCTAAAATATCATCCATTAAATCGAGTGAACTGATAAACTTCACCTCTTTTTTAAGAGAATTGAGGTGCGTTTGGATGAGGTGCATTACGACGTTGGCTCTGGTGAACTGTTCGGTGATTATTTTATTGACAATCTTTTCTTCACCTAAATAAAGTGAATAAATAAGTAAAAACACAAAAGGCAACACTCCAACGCCAAGGAAACTGATGAGAAGTTTATTTCTTAGCGACTTCATTCATCGCTCCATTTATAAAGAATTTTTACGGAATCGTCCACGTTGTTTACGTTCATATAGCCAATCGCCCCGTCAACTTTTTTTACAAACGTTTTTATCGCTTCTTGCGACTTCATGGTGATTGGAGGGCGACGCCCTAAATAATGCTGTTTTGTCCAATAAGATTTTAGTTTGATTAAATTCATCTTTAAAATTTGTTGTTCAAATTTACTTCGAACGGCGTCTCGTGAACTTAGATTTATGGGGATGACTTTAATGTCGTTTGTAAAGGATATTTTTTTGAGGAATATTGCTTTAATCTCTCCCAATGACAACTCTTTCATATTCTTGTTTGCCACTATTACGTACTCGTCGGCGTATGAAAAGTTGCATAAAACGCTGCAAAGCAAGAAAAATTTTATAAAATTCGTCGTCATTAGAACATCATTGAAAAAGACAACAAGAGCGTGTCGTTGTTTGAAATAGAGTGAAATTGGTATTCCGTTTTTATGGCGATGGGGTAGATTGGTCTATAAGTGTATCCCACTATTGCCATATTTTCAGCTATCTTGCTCACTTGGTTGTCATATGACTCGGCTCTTAAAATGGCCATATGTTTTTCATCAAAGCGATATACGCTTTGAACGTATCCCGCGTATTTTGTGATAAAGTCGTCTTTTGATCTTTGAGAGCCTATCTCACCCATAACTTGAAAAGAGTCGCTATCGTATTTTGCGGATAAAAGAGCGTAATAGTGTTTTGAGGAGGTTAGAGTTTCAAAATCTTTATCTATGTCGTCTTCGTCCCCATCCCCATCTCCGCCATCATGCTCTTTTCCATTGAACTCATCGTCTTCATTATAATAGTCCACAATCTGAAAGACGCCTGCATTGAACTTTAGACTAAAATTATTTTTAGCGTATGTAAAACCAATCCCATAGTGTTCATTAATCTCGTAGTTATTGTACTTTGGGTCGATGTCGGAATTTTTTTGCAACATTACGTCAATTCTAAAATCATTATCGGTATAGGAATTATAAGAAGCGTTTACGCCTGTGGTGTATTGTGGAAATATTATAAACGACGTGATTGGAATGGAGCTTGTGTCTCTTAGAACGTTAACTGGAATTAAGTTCCAGTAACCAATTGGGGAGTTGTACTTTCCAACTCCTAAGTCATAGTTTTCATTTACGTTGTAAGTGGAGTATAACCTTTCAACATGAAGAGCAGTGTCTTGTTCAACGGAGCGCTCTTCGTTTTTGTTCGCGTTAACGTATAATTTTTTAAATTC
Organism: uncultured Sulfurimonas sp.; assembly: GCA_937914675.1. Lineage (GTDB taxonomy): Bacteria > Campylobacterota > Campylobacteria > Campylobacterales > Sulfurimonadaceae > Sulfurimonas. Next base: position 942 of record CALDOC010000218.1, on the reverse strand, counting down.
CAATTCCGTTATATAAGAAATTTTCTCATAACTACCGTATCCAAGTATCGCGAAATCTTCTATCTCATACTTCTCTTCATTAGGTTTGCGTTTGTAGTCTAAAGAGAAATAGCCACCTAAATAAAGAGGTAGCGACGCGACTTGAAGACCCTCTCCAAGGGTGTATGGCGTTTCTTCACTCTCTTTGGCGGATAGTGAAATGAAGAGAGTTAAGAGTAAAGTAATGATTTTTTTCACGTAGTGGAATCCCCAATAATTGATAATGTTGTCATAATATCATCATTTATTTTAATTCTTCATTTAATCTTCACAAAGCTATTTTATGATTACGATAATTAAACATCAGGAGTTAAACATGAAAAAATTATATATGGCGGGACTGATTGGAGCATTACTCCTCTTTAGCGGATGTGGAACTAGTGGCACATCAGATGAAAGTTCTGAATTGTCTGAAAGTTCTGAGTCGGATGAAAGTTCTGAGTCGGATGAAGACTCTGAATCAAGCACGAGTACGCAAACAATATCATTCCATAATCAAGGTGTGAGTTGCGCGAGTTGCCATAGTTCAGGAGGAGGAGAGGAACAATTCACTTCAGGCGCGACAATCTTTACGGCACTTGACGCCGCAAATAGTGATAGCACGAAATATGCGAATGGGTATAGTTTACGACTTGTTCTAGAAAATACGAACACCCTTATAAATTATAACGTGGGTCGAGGTACCGGGAACGTAAACTCTGATTTTAATACAGGAACGGTAAACTCATATACCGCCCAAGTATTGGATGCACAAGGCAACATAGTAAACAAATCTTTGGCAAATTCACATGACCTTACAAGATTAGATTGCAATAGTTGTCATACTTCTGCCGGAGTTAGTAATGCACCGGGAAGAATAGTCACTTATGATTATTATGGAACTTTAGCTAGTGCCACCACGAC
>CALDOC010000217.1 GCA_937914675.1 uncultured Sulfurimonas sp. | reverse complement strand
TTTCATATATTTAAAGACTTTGGAGCAATTCTATCACAAAAATTATAATATAATTGCAAATGGCTAAAAAAAATAAAAAAAACAGTAAGGTTAATCAGAGAATCAGAGAATACTTTGATGACGATCCTTTTGACGTAGGTATAGAAAGAGTAAGCGCTGAAACATTGAGTGAACTTTTTGCCACGCTTGGCATTTACGATATAGAACACAATAAAAAACTTCTCATAAAAACAATCCGTATGGTTTGGAGTGAACCCGATAGTGCTTACAAACGAGACATACTCAACTTTTTTGAGGCAAATGGAAAAATTTATCCTTCTGAAGAGCCCAAACGCTTTGCGCCCGAGCTGAGCAATAAACTAGAACTCATTTTGGAAGAACTTGACGTTAGCCAAGAAGAAGCGACAAAACTTCTTATTGCGTTTAACACGACTAAAAGCAAAAAAATCACTATGGAAACAGTTGAATCTAGACTCAGACACATCCGTATTGAAATAAAAAAGGAGACGTTGCAAAAAGAATTGGATGGATTTTTCGACATAGACGATTCTTTAGAGTTTAACGCTTCGCTAGAATATAAAATCTATGACCAATTTTTTCATAAAATTCTAACCCTCAACACAAAACCTTATGAGTATAGCTATCTTCAAGAGACGGATTTTGACGAAATTTGCGCAAAGATACACCAAGACAAGCTCGATATAATCGCTAGAGAACAGGAAAAAATCAACAAATTTATCTCCTCTCTCAAAATACCGCACGCTTATCTTACAACGCAGCAAATCACAACTTCTCTCAGAGCGAATCCGCCAAAAACGGAACTTAGTTACCCTTTGATAAGTCAAAAACTTTTGAGAAGCGTCATCGAAAAAAAGATAGACATAGAAGGTCTCGAGTTACATGATAAAGAAGTTTTACTTCAAACACGACAAACGCTTACTCTGCCTTTTTCAGAGATAGAGCTTCCTTACGCGCTAGAGATTCACGTCGAACTTGACGAGCTTTTGGGTCATATTTGGAACGCCGAACGGTTTAACTTTGACATCGAGTTAGAAAAAGCGAAAGAGGCTCATGAGCAAGAGTTTTTACTCTCTTTGGAAGTTCTTGTTCAAGAGTGTGGAAGATATGCGCAGCTTCTTCATTTTTCAGACGTAGAGTTACACAATAAAGTATATGAGTTTCTTTTAGAGCTTCTTCCTCCATCGCTTATAATTTCGCCAAAAATCGTAAAAAAAACAACACGAATCTTTATCTATAACATTCAAGAGCAGT
>CALDOC010000216.1 GCA_937914675.1 uncultured Sulfurimonas sp. | reverse complement strand
CAAAAAAATATCTCGAAGGTCAAGACGACATTTTGGTTTTGGATTTGCTGCAAGATTTGTATTCTGATAAAAACTATGAATATTTAGATCATTTGGCGGGGCTTAAAAACCTTCTTGAACTCGGTTGGTTGCATCAACAAAGCTTTACTCCTTTAAAGATTTCGGAAGTTACTCCATTGGAAATATTAAATACCGCCGTAGGCTTGACTCCATCGTTTCTAAAACTCCTGCAAGATGGTTCACTTGAAGTTGTTTTACCAGATATCAAACCTTATGGCGATCACTTGGAATATCTTCAAGATCAATTTTTTCGCATAGAACTTTATCAAAAAATGAGCATGATTCGTCAAAACGTTCATGAGCACTCCCTTGGCATCGATAGAGTTCAAAATAAGTTAAAACTTCTTGAAGTTAGAATAGAAGAGCGAATTCTTCAAACAGCGGAGAGTCTTGTTTTGGATAAGTTTTTTAAACAAAAAAAGATGAGCAATTTAGAGCAAGTGATTTTCATCGCGCTTCTTCGTGAAGAGTATAGCGCGTCGGAAACCTCGCTGCGAGAGATGAACGCGCTTATAGACTTAATCTCCATAGACGAGTACGACCGCATTAAAAATCGTTCACTTTTAGAAGAGGGTTCCAACCTCTTAAGCGCGGGAATTATTGACTATGAAGAGATGCTTAATCCTTTTGGTGGAATAAGCCGAGCGTTTTACATAGTCGACGACGTGCTTCAGAGCATTATTCATCCTCAAAAAAACAAAAAAGTAACGCGGCTTAAACTCAACGCCCTCGTAGCCGAACAAGACATTTTTGAACTTGTGGACAGTGAAACTTCTCTTGAAGACGTGGTTTTACATGAAAAAACGCAAGAGACCTTAGAAAATCTCATGAAGCAAGTGGACAAAGAGGTGATAGCTCGTTTGGTTAAGTGGGGAGTAAAAGATAAAAAAAGCGGAATAGACGCCAGAATCATCTTTTACGGCGCGGCTGGAACTGGGAAAACAATGACGGCGTATTCGCTCGCCAAGTCGCTTAAACGCCAAGTTCTCGCGTTTGATTGTTCTAAGATACTCTCAATGTACGTGGGGGAGAGTGAAAAAAACGTTCGGAAAATTTTTGACACTTTTTATGACCTTTGCGAAAAAACAAAAACGGAACCTATCTTGTTGCTCAATGAAGCGGATCAGTTTTTGGGCGCTAGAAGCAGTGGAAACATTACGGGTTCGGACCAGATGCACAACCAAATGCAAAACATATTTTTAGAGCAGATAGAGAATTTTCGCGGGATGCTCATAGCGACTACAAATCTCCTTGAAAACATTGACAAAGCCTTTTCGCGTAGATTTAACTACAAGATAGAGTTTAAAAAACCCGATAAACTTCAACGTGAGAAATTATGGGAGTTGATGCTACCCAAAGACGCTCCATACGAAAAAGATTTTGACGCGAAAGAGTTGGCGACTTACGCTTTAACGGGTGGACAAATCAACCTCATAGTGAAAAATACGGCTTATAAAGTTGCCGTCAAACAAAACCCGCTTTTTACGTTAAAAGACTTCATTGAAGAAATATATAGAGAGAAAGACGCAAACTTTGATAGCGAAAAGCTAATGGGTTTTTTAAACAAGTAAATCTTCATTTAGTCTTCATAATTCATAGGTAAACTTCTTTTAATTTAATTACAAGGAGTTTATGATGAATATAAATAGTTTAACTCAGTCGAGTTATCAGGCGCAGTTACAAAGTAGTAACAACAGCGTGCAAAGTCAGAGCGCTAGTAGTAGCTGGTCGCCTGAGACAACTTCTTTTAGTTCCATGCTGCCAAGCGCGGACTACCAACTTTCCGCGCTCTTAAATATAAGAAGCGCGCCCGTTGATACGGCGGTGTTTAGCAATGCCGCCCAGCAATTGGCAAGCGGAAAAAGCGATCGAGATGGTGACAACGACGCCGGTAGCGAGGGCGGTGAAAGCACTGCAAGGAGAGGTTTGCAACAAGCGTTTAGCCAATTGCGACTTCAAGGACAACCTCAAGCATCAACTTCAAGCTCAAGCGGGCAAGATTTTCAATCAATGTTAATGAAAAATATTTTATCGGCTTACGGCGTTTCAAACGCAACCTCCAACGCGTTTAGTCTTCAAGCGTAGAGCCCCGCGTATTTGTTTACTCTTTCGAGGTCTTTCGCGCGGCATGTGAAGTTCACAAAGTAAATCTTCACTCAATATTCATTATTTACGAATATAATGACGAAAAATAAAGGATTGAAGTGTTTAATCACGCGCTAAAAGCTTTGACTGCAAACAGGTTAAAAACTTTTTTAATCTATGTCAGTCTGACATTCTCCATTGTTTCCATTTTTTTAATTAGCTCCATCTCCGATGGGGTCATCGGCATGTACAGTTCGATGCTTAAAAATGATGGTGACGTTATCATAACGCAAGCCAAAATTTCCGATACTTTTTTCTCAAACGTGGATAGAACTCTTTTAACAAAAATCAAACAAATAGAGGGAGTTGATGACGCCTCGGCGATGATTTTAGGCGCTTCTCCAGTTGAATCACTGCCCATAGTCGCCATTTACGGAGTAAGTCACAATAGATTTAAGGACTATAAACTTCTTCATGGTTCTTATCCAAATCACAATGAAGTTTTGGTTGGCGAAACAATCTATAATAATTTACAAGACAAAAAAGAGTTGAGCATCTCAAATAAAAAATTTACAATATCGGGCGTGTTTAAAAGCGAGATAGGTTTTGAAAATGGCGGCCTTGTTTTAAACATAGAAG
>CALDOC010000215.1 GCA_937914675.1 uncultured Sulfurimonas sp. | reverse complement strand
TGAGTAACGCAGGCGTTGTTTACGATGAGAAATTTTTAGGCGACTTGATTAAAAACCCCGCGCACGCTCTTCTTGTTGAACACAAGTTTGACATGGATAAAGGTCAAATGCACCCAATGGTTCCATTTTATGGAGCAGGCGGAGACATTGACCAAGAAGTGGCGGACATGGTCGCTTACTTAAAATCAATCGCCGTTTCAAAAGAAGAGCTTACTCCAGTTATGGCGTTTGAAAACGCTTGTGGCAGATGTCACGCGGTTCATTATGAAAATTGGACTCAGATTGGCGAAGAACCAAGATTTAAGAGAAAACAAGACGATTTGGCGTTTAACGTGAAAGTGCTTGACTATCAAGAATCTTTAACAAAATACATGGGTAAATTGCCACCTGATTTAAGTATGTACATTCGTTCTCGCAACGCGCACTACATAGAAACTTTTGTGGAAAACCCTCAAAACTATCTTAAAGGCACCGCAATGCCACGCGTTGGAGTAACTGCGCAAGCTGCTGAGAAAGTTGTAGAGTACCTTGAAGACGCTGGTGACACGAAACGTCATGAGAGAGAATCCGTAGGTAAAAACGTAATGATTTACATAGTCATATTTGCGATATTCGCTCTTCTTTGGAAGAAACAAGTTTGGAAAGAACTACACTAATCTTTGGCTAAAGGAACTTTGTTCCTTTAGTAATCACTTAATTTTAACGACTCTCATTTACAAAACGACTTTAAATCAACTGCCTTTTGACAAACTCATTGTAATGACCTTCTTGTTCTTCAAGCTCTTTATGAGTGCCACTCTGCACAATTTTCCCATCATCTAAAACATAAATCATATCCGCGTTTTTCACAGTGCTTAATCTATGCGCGATGGTTATGACGGTTTTGTTTTCAAACAGTGGAGTGATGGCGTTGAACAACTTCGCTTCGGTATGCACGTCAAGCGCGGAAGTGGACTCGTCAAAGATTATCACGCTTGGGTAGGAAAGCATCATTCTAGCTATGCTTAAACGCTGTCTTTGACCTCCTGAGAGTCTTACTCCATGATGACCGACTATGGTGTCAAGCCCATCTTTCATGCCATCAAGCATATCTTTGAGTTGAGCGGTTTCTAGCGCTATGTGGATGTACTCTTCGCTTACGCTTTCATCGCCCATGGTGATGTTAAATCGTAGCGAGGCGTTAAACAAAATGGGCATTTGAA
>CALDOC010000214.1 GCA_937914675.1 uncultured Sulfurimonas sp. | reverse complement strand
TCTCATGGAGCTGACGCCGCTTATTACAATCCTGCGAACATGGCTTTTATGGCTGATGAAAATAGCCTTGAAGCAGATTTATTGTATATCGGACTTGACCCAGTGAAGTACAAAGGCACGGCGGGCGGTTCAACGGCGTATGACATTAGCGCAGAGAGGGAATCATTTTTAATCCCATCGCTAAACTACGTTTCTCCTAAACTTGGTGATGCAAGAATTGGTCTTAGCGTAGTCGTTCCTGGGGGTTTAAGCAAACGATGGAATGATTCTCCGGCAAAGGAAACTGCAGAAGAATTCACTCTTGAAGTTGTTGAAATCAACCCAACTGTCGCTTATCCAATTAATGATAAATTAGCTGTCGCTTTTGGATTAAGAGCGGTATATTCTAGTGGAATTGTAAAAAGTACGTCCGCCGCGTCGGCTTCTCGTGACATGGAAGCCGATAGTATTGATTTTGGCTATAATTTAGCTTTCTCCTATAAACCTACGAAAGATTTAGACATAGCTCTAACATACCGTTCTAAAGTAGATTTAACAGAAGAAGGCAACGGAAAATTATATTTGGGCGACAGTAATGGCGCGAAAGTGTATGATGGTGGCGCTAGTGTCACTATTCCATTGCCAGCTCTTTTAAACGTAGCGGTTGCATATACCTTTAGCTCTAAAACAACAGTTGAATTTGTTTATGAAAGAAACTTTTGGTCGGCCTATGATAGCTTAGATTTCGACTACGTCAGCTCTTTACCAGTTATTTTATCGCCTTTTGACGCTCCAATAGCAAAAAATTGGAAAGATACAAACGCATTTCGTTTTGGTATTACTCAAGAGTTAGATAAAATGACTTTAATGGCTGGCTTTGTTATAGATGAAAGTCCAGTTCCAGCTAGTTCGTTGAGTTATGAACTTCCAGATTCCGATTCTGTGTCCATTTCTTGTGGAGCTAGATATAAAATAAACGATAAAGTCGACGTGGGATTATCCGCTCTTTATTCCATGAGAGAAGAGCGGACAATCACGGCAGCCGCTAATAATAATAACTTAGAAGGCACATTCTCAAATTCAAACGTATTAATAGTATCTGCGGGCGTAGGTTATAAATTTTAAGGAAAACATTGAAAACGTTAATTAACTTTCTATCTCAAAAGAATATTGAAAAATCTGAAATTTTCATACATTTGAAGTGCTCCATCGCCGAGGCGAACGCGCTTCAATATTTGACAAAAAAATATCTCGAAGGTCAAGACGACATTTTGGTTTTGGATTTGCTGCAAGA
>CALDOC010000213.1 GCA_937914675.1 uncultured Sulfurimonas sp. | reverse complement strand
TCAAAAAGCACCAAAAGCGTTTTTTGAAAGAAACTTCCATTATCATCGCTTATAATTAAAAACCTGTTTTTCCCAACCTTTGTCAAACCTTCAAAATTATCCAATCGCCAACCATCCGACGAGTCCATGTTTGCCACTACTTCACTTTTGCACTTGCCATTTTTACAATCATTCAAATTTACCACAACTAAAGTGGTTACCCTTCTTAGCGCTAAAAAACTCTCTTGTCGAAGCAGTGCCAAAACTTCATTTTTATTGATAAATTCCAAGCCCGAGATAGAACCATCCGCTTTAAAACTCCATGTTTTATCTTTAGAGTATATCGTATGAAACTTACTGTTTTTATTTATCAAAGGTACCTCGGGGGCGGTAATCACTCCATATTTTTCGTTGTAGGCAACTGATTCCAAACCTTTGTTGGCACTTACGTACTTGCTTAAATTTTCTAAACTCTTGTTTATTTTTACGCTATCAATCTTCTTCGCGTTCAAGTCATACAAATCAACTCTGTGTTTTTTCTCAAAAGATATAAGCAGGTCATTCTCAAAAAACGCCATGCCCTCCGAATCTTTATATTCTTTGTCCGACGCGCTTCTTTTTTTATCCTTTAAACTCATACTATTGACTAGGGTCAAATTATCTATTTTCCCATGTGAGAGATCTACGCTTAACCTATATAAAAATCCTCTATCGCTTAAAGCGAAGAGGCGAAAATCTTTATACGCCAAGTCGGAAATTTCAGAAAATTCAATTCCATTTTTTTTTGGAAATTTCAATTCTTTGGCGTCTAAAATTTTAATTTTAATATTCATATGTGATTGTGATTTTAGATTTGAAGGAGTAATCTTATAATCAACGACTTTGGATTCTAAGATGGATGTAATTAGGAGTAAGATTAAAAATATTTTTAGCATAATGGTAGATTATCACACTTTCACTTCATCGCTTTTTAAAAATTGTGATATAATTATCTAATACGCTTTAAAAGGAGTCTGTTATGTTTGTTTCGTCGTATAACACTTACATCAATCCTAACAGTTCGGATAAGGTACAAAAAAGTCGTGAAGAAGAGTCTAAAAAAAGTTCTGACTCGTTTAGTTCAAAACTTTTAACGAAACCCGCGCAAAATCTCAGCGAGTCTTCCAACTTGCCTATCAATTACGTTTCAAACTATAAAGTCTTAAACAATCAACAAAAACTTTATGAAGAGACTCAAAACAAATCAAAAGAAAATTTCACAAAGATAAACGCCTTGACGAACGCGAAAGACGCTTACTCAAACAACTCTAAAATATTTTCACTTTTAATCAAACCCAGAGCCACTCTAGACCAGACGCCACAGGTTGACAAAAGAATGCCTGTAAACGCTCAAGAAGGCAAAGCGAAAAGTTTGAGACACGCTATGATAAACACCTATATTGCGAATGACAATTACTATAAAATAACCGCTTAATTTTCCATCCAAGCTTCACTTTTTACTACTCGTCCATCATCAAAAATTTTCAACTTGTAAGCCGAGTCGCACTTTCCATCGCTTATGTCCATAATGGCGATTTGTAAAATCTTTTTGCATTTTTTTGGAATGTCAAAATGACCTTTTAGTCCCGTAAGAAACTGTTTTAGCGGTACTTTCTCGTCCATTCCGATTACGTTGTCCCTACATCCGCTAAGACCAATGTCGCTCAAATACGCCGTGCCCTGGGCAATCTGGAAATCGTCCGTGCTTATATGAGTGTGCGTTCCGATAATTCCACTCACTTGTCCTTGAAGCATCATCATCATGCCGCGTTTTTCACTCGTCGCTTCCGCGTGAAAGTCTATAAATATATTTTCAACGCCCTCCCCTTTTAAACTTTTCACCGTCTCGTTGGCGCATCTAAAAGCGTTGTCGCAATAAGGCATTGAAAAGTGTCCCATAAGATTAAGCACCGCCAACTTTTCATCGCCTATGTCGTAAACTTTGCATCCCGTTCCAGCTACCTCATCGGGATAATTGTGTGGACGAAGTATCTCATGAGTGTCAAACAAAGCGATTACGTCTTTTTTGTCCCAAGAGTGATTTCCCCCAGTCATGACGTCCACGCCACAAGAAAAAAGCTCGCTTGCGTTGCTCATGGTAAGACCAAAACCATGGGACGCGTTTTCATAATTCGCTATTACAAAATCAATTTCATGTTCTTTTCTAACTTTAGACAAATGCGATTTAAGCATGTCTCGACCTGGTTTTCCGACTATGTCGCCTATAAAAGCTATTCTCATTTTAATTCTTTAATTTTTTTGAAATTATAGCAAAGTTTATTTGCCATAATGAGAATTGTTTATTTTCTTCTTTATCCAATCTTTCCATTGATAAGGTATAATAAAAAATGCGAAAAATATTATTAACCCTCTTATTCAAAGTTTTTACAAAATATGGATATAACCTTCCATGAATCACATCAAAGCGGTTGTAACAAAAATAGAGACTATTGACTATCTTAGCGTTGTATCGTTTGAAGCGGACAATCAGCCCTTGCGTATGATGGCGTTGGGACTCAACGTCCCCATCGAAGTCGGCAGTAAAGTGACGCTAGGAGCAAAAGCCACAAATATCGCATTGGCAAAAAATCTCTCAGGCATGATTAGCATGTCAAATCAACTCAACTGCGTTGTTGAAAAGCTTAACAAAGGTTCGCTTCTTTGTAGCGTTAAATTGAGCTTTAACGATTCAATTTTAGAGAGTATAACGACGCTTGCTTCGGCGCTTGAGATGGACATAGAGGTTGGAGATAAGATAGTCGCGCTCATTAAGGCTAGTGAGCTTTCCGTTTTAGAGTTGGAGTCATAATGGAATTAGATTTAGAACCCTTTTTTCTATCCTTTAAACTAGCTGCAATGACGACGTTGATTCTTTTCATCGTAGCTATGCCGGTTGGTTGGTGGTTGAGTCAGACGAGATGCAAATGCAAACCTTTTGTCGAAGCCGTCGTATCGCTTCCCATAGTTCTTCCGCCCTCCGTGCTAGGGTTTTACATACTTTACGCCCTCTCCCACAACTCGCCGATTGGCGCTTTTTTTGAAGAGACTTTTGGCGTGAAGCTTGTGTTTAACTTTACTGGGCTTGTCATCGCTAGTTGTTTTTACTCTTTTCCTTTTATGGTACAACCTCTACAAGGCGGTTTTGAATCGCTCAACAAAAACATGCTTGAAGCTTCTTATATCGCTGGAAAAAGCAAACTGCAAACGCTCTACTTTGTAGCGCTTCCAAACATAAAACCCGCTCTCATGACGGCTCTCATCATCACCTTCGCGCATACGGTTGGAGAGTTTGGCGTTGTGTTGATGGTTGGCGGTTCTATTCCAGGGGAGACAAAAGTGGCTTCCGTGGCTATCTATGAGATGGTTGAAATTATGGACTATTCTCAGGCTCATGTTTACAGCGCCATCATGATCACGCTGAGTTTCACGGTTTTACTTGGCGTGTATATGTTTAACCTCCACCACAACAAACGATTGGGAGTCTCTTCATGATAGACGTAAACGTCACTAAAACGCTGCAAGGGAGTATCGGAGAGATGGAGCTAGACGTCGCTCTCTCAATCAAAGAGCATGAATTTGTTGCCATTGCAGGACAAAGCGGCAGTGGCAAAACAACGCTGCTTCGCGTCTTGGCTGGGCTTGAAAACGCAAATGGCACGATTAAGGTTTCGAATGAGATTTGGTTAGACGCAACAAATTCTTTGGCGACTCAAAAACGCGGCATTGGTTTTGTGTTTCAAGACTACGCGCTCTTTGCCAACATGAGCGTAGAAGAGAATCTGCTCTACGTTCAAAAAGACAGACAACTCGCTTCGCATCTACTTGAGCTCACTGGACTCGGTGAACTTAGAAAACGCCTGCCAAACACTCTCAGCGGCGGTCAAAAACAGAGAGTCTCGTTGTGTAGAGCCTTTATGAAACGCCCTAAACTTCTACTTATGGATGAACCCCTCTCGGCGCTCGACCCATCCATGAGAAGCAAACTCCAACATGACATTTTGGCGCTTCACAAAGAGTTTGGCACTACGACCATTATGGTAAGTCATGATCCTAGCGAAATTTATAGGCTAGCTTCGCGAGTCGTCATGTTAAACCAAGGAAAAATCGTTCAAGACGGCTCGCCAAAGGACGTTCTCCTAAAAACGCAAGGAAGTCAAAAATTTTCACTTACGGGGGAACTTCTCGAAATTATAAAAGCTGACATTATCAACATAGCCATTGTCGCCATTGGCCAGCAAATAGTCGAAATCGTACTCGATGAAGAGGAAGCTTCTACTTTTGTAGAGGGTGAAATGGTTCATGTGAGCACAAAAGCGTTCGCTCCATCTTTGAGCCATCTCTAAGAAATTGCGCTAAGCGCTAATTTCATCAACTATTTGAGTCTGCGCTTGGCTAACGTTTGAAGTTATCACGTACATGTCTCGCCCACTTTTTTTAGCTTCGTAGAGCATTTCGTCAGCGCGAGAAATCAAAATTTCATCAGCCAACGCCTCATCCGCCACGCAGCAGACGACGCCTATGGAGATGGTTAAAAAGTCGTTGACTTGAGAATTTTTATGCTCTATTTCTCTCGCTCTGAGCGAGTTGCAAATGTCACGAGCCAAGTTCGCGCTATTGGACTCGTCGGTTTTAGTGAGTAAAACGCCAAACTCTTCCCCGCCTAACCTAAATATGTAATCATTGGGACGCTTGAGAGTCTCTTTTAAAACTTTTGCGACGGCTTTTAACGCAACGTCGCCTTGAAGATGACCATAGGTATCGTTGTACTGCTTAAAGTAGTCTATGTCTAGCATCATGAAAGTGATGTAACTTTTATCGCGTTTCGCTTGTTTTAACTCTTTTTCATACACGAGATTAAAATATCTTCTATTGTGCAAAGACGTTAAAGAGTCGGTATATGAGACGTTTTCTAATTTCTTATTTATTCTTTTTAACTTTTTCGCAGCTACTTCCAATCTTGTATGGTCTTGTTGAATACTGGTAAATACATGCCAAGATATCATTAAAATTGCGATGATGATTATAAAGAGAGCGACGCCTAACTGATTAACGGTCGAGTCATACTTATTTAAAAAGTTTTTTCTTTCATACTGCGCTACGCTCACTTCATACGTAATCAATTTTTGCACCACCGACGCCACATGTTCAACCCTCTTTTCCAATTGATTGATTGATATGGAGCTTAAATCTTTTCCATCTAAGGCGGCTTTTAGAATAAGTCTAAAATAACTATTGGCGGACTCTATTTCTAGCGACGCGTAATCCACGTATTGTAGTTCATCCTCTCTCTTATAATGAGACACGTAACTTTTCCACTTTACATTGACGTTAAATAGAGCGTTTTCAATCTCCGACGCTATTGAGCTAGGGCTTATTTCATGTCTGCTAGACTTATAAACGGTTCGGGATAAACTGCTAGTGTAAGTATGCATAACGTCGTTTAACTCGGTGACGGGAACCAAAGAACCAAAATAAAGCGCGTCCATGTTTTTCTTCATGGCGTTGATATTCATAGTTCCCATGACGCCAACCGTTACAAGCCCCATGGTTATTAAGAGAAAAAGAAAAAATAGTTTGCTTTTTAGTTTTAACGCTTCTATAAATTGCATAACGCCCCCATGGTCTTCTGGTTTAGTTAGGAATCCCTAAGCATATCCTATACCATTTCAAGGTAAAATTGCGTTTATAAATAAAATATGAGAGAAGTTATAAAAAATGGAAGCAAAAGCGATACAAACAGAGACCTATTTAGAACCGCTAGAGATTAAAAAACATTTAGAAAACGTAGAATACGTCATCATGGCGGCTCCCGCTCCGGATAAGTTTAAAGACACTCCTATCCACTTTACCATCTTTTTAAATACGGACGAGAATCTGCCAAAAGAGATTCAAAACGCCGTTCTTGAGAAGTTTCTTGATGAAAATTCCATTGGCAAACCCGAGAAACTCATGAGCCAGTTGATGCCTGTTGGTTTTTCGGTAAATCCCGCGCAAGACACAGAAATGCCGATGTTGTTGGTAGACCCAAAAGACCAAAGAAGCATCCCTTACGCCGTGATGTTCGTCATGGACTTTTTAGCAGATTCGGATAACTTTAGCGAAGCAAAAGAGCATAGTTTGACTGGATGGACGTATAGTAATAATTAAGTTAAAAGTAATATTTTAACTTAATTGTCACTTGACAAACTTTCTATCTCTTCCACGCTTTTAGCGATCTCCGCCGACAAATTTTCAAATCCATCTTTTGTCACTAAAATATCGTCTTCTATTCT
>CALDOC010000212.1 GCA_937914675.1 uncultured Sulfurimonas sp. | reverse complement strand
AAGAGATAGCGGCGGGCGTTTCCATCTTTTTGTTTGGCATGTTGACGCTAGAGGAAGGTTTTAAAGCTTTCTCTGGAGGAGTTTTAGAAAAAATTCTAGAAAAATCTACAGATAAACTTTATAAAAGCGTTAGTTTTGGATTTGTCGCCACGGCGATAATGCAATCTAGTTCTTTGGTCTCCGTTTTAACCATCTCTTTCATAGGCGCGGGACTTATCGGGCTTACTCAAGGAATTGGCATCATCCTTGGCGCGAACATAGGAACCACGACGGGCGCTTGGCTTATGGCTGGGTTTGGACTCAAAGTAAAAATCTCCGCTTACGCCATGCCGATGTTGGCGTTTGGCGTAATACTTATCTTTCAAAAAGCAAAATCACTTAAGGGCATAGGCTACATACTCGCTGGTTTAGGATTTTTATTTCTTGGAATTCATTACATGAAAGATGGATTTGAAGCGTTTAAAGCAACCGTTGATTTGGCAAGCTTTAGCGTCGATGGATTTAAAGGTCTGCTTATTTTTGTCGGGGTGGGTATTTTGGCGACTGTCGTCATGCAGTCTTCACACGCCACCATCGTGCTTATTCTCGCCGCTTTGTCAGTGGGTCAGATAACGTATGAAAACGCTTTGGCTCTTACCATCGGCGCCAATATCGGTACGACGATTACCGCCGTCATTGGTTCCTTAAGCTCCAACATAGACGGTAAAAGACTCGCGGGCGCGCATTTTATTTTTAACGTTGTGACCGCTTTCGTAGCCATCGCGTTTATGAATCAAATCATATCTTTGGTGGAAATCATAAGCGACGCGATTGGAATAGCGAGCGACAATCATACGCTTAAACTTGCGGTGTTTGATAGTTTTTTCAAGATAATGGGCGTCTTGATGTTCATTCCATTTATTAACAAGCTTGTCAATTTTCTTAACAAGACGATTAAGTCAAGCAGTTCAAAATCGACTACGGGCAGTGATAATGCCAGATATCTAAACGACTCGGTACTTGAGCTTCCATCAACCGCCATGGCGGCGATTAGTAGAGAGACAAAACATCTCTATGAAAATTCTTTTGAAATTATCACGCATGGTTTAAATATAAAACGAAGAAACGTCGTTTCGTCCATGCCTTTAGATGAGGTCATACAAGACTCTTATTCTAAAAGTCCAGTAGACATAAATCTATTTTACGTCAATCGAATAAAAGGCGTTTACGGACAAATTATTGATTTTTCCACTAGAGCGCAGTCAGCTATGACCCCGCAAAACATTGAAGTTCTCTACAAGATTAAACTTGCAAATAGAGACCTTGTGGAGGCTGTTAAAAACACTGAACGTTTGCAAAAAAATTTGGTTAAGTATTCAAACAGCGCAAATGAACATATAAAAGAGCAATACGATACGATAAAAAAAGATTTGGCGGAACTGCTTAGAAATATTAACATCATCGCGACTACGGATGAAGAAGACGTTGTTTTGTTGTTGCTTTCCAAGGCTAAAATCCACACTGAAAAATACGACATTTTGGCAAATGGAACTCTTGACAAACTCATTAGAGAAGGTTTGATTACGAATGAGATGGCGACGTCGCTTATGAACGATAGCGTGTACTCATACGACATTAGCAAGCATCTCATAACGATGGCGGAGGTGATATTTACAGACATGAACAATTTAAATGATGAGATGTACCTCAATGATGGTGACATTAGTGAAATTTTAAACAAAAAGGATGAGTTATGAGTATCAAGAAGTTTATTAAAAACGTTCAAAGTTCTCTAGGTTTAGGTGACTACAAGGTTGAAGGCAAAAAGAAAGCGGTAAAAGAGCTTCTTAAAAAATTGCTTG
>CALDOC010000211.1 GCA_937914675.1 uncultured Sulfurimonas sp. | reverse complement strand
TTTCGCGTTTGAAGAAGTCTGTTCGCATTGTTGAGGTAAGTTTGTATACTTTTTAATTCACTCATGTTTAATCCTTAAACTATTTTTCCACTTTCTTGCGCCAATTCATTGTGACAATCGAGACGGCTCCAAACAAGAGAAGCATAACCGATATGACGTAGTACGTTCCCGCCGAACCTTGAGTAAAAGGAAGACCGCTCGTGTTCATCCCAAAAAAACCGACAAGAAGGTTCAGTGGTAAAAAGATGGCTGATATTATCGTTAAAAAGTAAATCATGCGATTCATTTTATCATTTGATTTGGCATTGTAAAAATTATACAAATAATCTAGTTTTGAGAGTTGTAACGTCGCTGAACGCATAGTTCGTTCAATATGCTCATGGATGTCTATATATTTGTTGATTGGAAATTCTGGATTTTCTGAAAAGGAGTCGATAAAACTTTTAAGAGTGATTTCGGCTCTAAGCAAAATACGTTCAATGCGAAGTATATCCACTTTGAGGGCAAGCCAATTTTTCATAAAATCGTTTCTAAAATTGTCTTTGTAAAGTAGCTCTTCCATGTCCGCTATTTCGTCTTGATACGTGATAAATGATTTTAGGACTCTATCCGTAAATTTGTCAATGATTGAGTAAGGCCCTTCAAACGCTCCAGTTAACTCTTCGAAAATTTTTTTATCTTTATTGTACGCATAACTATTTTGCGCCGTTAAAACAAAACCTATGGATTGCACTTGAAGCGCGTCCGTAATCACTGGCAAACGAATGATAAGCATGGAATATTCTTCGTTTTCATCAAATATGGAAGGGTGCGACTCATTTTGCAAATCTTCTAAGTGGAGTTTGTCGATTAACTCTTCTATATTTTTCATTTTATACTTCCTTCGTTATTGATTTTGAGACCATCTCTCTCATGTAAATATCCATTTGTGGAAAAGGTATCGTAATCTTATTGGCTCGCAGAGCGTTGTAGATTAAAATTAAAAAATCAGAAGTGATGGAGACGTATTTTATCTTAGCTCCCCATTCAACCCAGATTATCAATTCAAAATCAACGCTGCTACTGTTCATCATGGTCATTCTAAGATGCGGTTTTTTGTCATCGTTGTTTCGTACGTAAATTAAATGACTATCATCCAAAGCGTTGAGCACCGCGTTTTTTACGTCGTCAACTTCCGTATCGTACGCTACGGAAAAAGGCACATGCAGTCGTCTAATACTATCGTCGAGCGTCCAGTTAATAACGTTATTTTGAATAAAAGAGGAGTTTGGAACAACAACGTCGACGTTGTCAAAAGTTTTTATTGTTGTTGAGCGGATTCTCATGTCCGTCACGACACCCTGTAAAAGATTATTTATCTCAATCGTGTCGCCAATTCTAATCGTTCTCTCAAACATTAAGATAATGCCGGCTATCAAATTGGACACAACCGTTTGAAGACCAAAACCAATACCTATGGAGAGAGCTCCCGCTATAAGCGAGATTGAGCTCATGTCAATTCCAAGACTGCTAATGCCCACGATGAAAAAGATGAGAACAATGAGATAATAACCAATGTTTGACGCTAAACGAATCGACATCATGCTTAGTTGGGTCCACCGCGTTGAAACGCTTCTAATCCAGCGTTTGTACATGACTCCAAAAACAAATCCCAAAGTGATGAGGGTAATCGCTTTAAATAGGCTAAGAACGCTAATCGGGCGTTCATTAAAAATGAAAAGGGGGGAGATTAAAAACTCTTTAATGGAAATAATCGTTCCCTCACTCTCTTGCAACATCGCTCCAAAAAATAATTTTGTAGAGCCAAATACAACTTTGGAAATCTCTTTAAGAATATTCATTTGTTCTATATAGAGGGTTTTTTCTTTCGTTTCCGTGACAATGCCAAGCGTTGCGCTTATGTCGCTGATTGAACTATAAAATTGTTTGCTATTGTTCTCTTTTAACAAACATAGCAGCTCTTTTATCTGTAACGCCATTTTTTTTGCGACAAGCTCTTGATATTTTGCGTTGGCGATAGCGGTTTTTTTATTTATTTTATTTAAGTCGACGTTTTCTTCAATAATCGCTTTTTCTTGATGCAACTGCTGTAAGATGGTCTCTTTTAACGCATCCGCTATGTTTTTGTCCAAAGAAGCGATTTTCTCATTAAAAACTTCGTTCGTCAGGCACTCTACCAAATTAAGCGCGCTTTGCAATGAGGCGAGCAACTCTTTTTTTGCCGTTTTTAGAAGTGAAACTTTAGTGTCGACGTTTTTTTGCTGAATCTTATAGTAAGCGAATTGGAGTTGATAAGATAAAAGTTTTGGTTTTTCATCTTCGGTGATACGCTCAATGGCCTGTTTTAAGACAAGCAGTTTGACTTGAATGTCGCTTATTAGTTTGCGGTTGAGTTCTAGTTTGGATTGAACGGAAGCGGCGTTGACCAAGAGGTCGTAATACTCGTCAATGGAGACGTTAGTTTTCTTGAGCTTATCTAAATTGTATGATTCGATTTGTATTTTTTGCGACGCGACGTCGCGCAATCTACCTAAGTTGGCTATTTCATCTTTAATAACGTCTTCGTCGCGAACCTTGCTTAGAGCGTCGGCGCTAATTTGCTTTTGTATCGTAACGTAGTAATCTTCTCTATTTTCATTGTCATAGAGTTTTGTGTCTATCTCTGCGCCGAGTAGCGTTAAAGAGAATAAAAGGAGTGTAAATAGTAGCCTCATGGGTAAACCTCGTTCAAAATTTTGCATCAATCAATCCTCTTCGTCGCGTTTTTGCTTCGTCGCGCCAAACTCGTATATCAAAACGTCGTCATACTTGTCGGCGTATTTTATCAGTCTTTCTATCGCGATTTTGCCCTCCACTTCGGTTAAAGAAGAGTCGACGATTAAGTATGACAAATAGATGCTGTTTTCATTGATGGAAAATTGCAAGTAGGAGAACTTTGAGTTCTCTTCTAGCAAGTAGTCATAGGCTTTGTCTATGTTTTGACTAGGAATCGCGCAGAGTTTGCTGTCGCCTATGATAATGCCGTTCTCATAGTAGTTAATATCTATTCGAGCCGTTCCTTCGTCTATTCTCCAAGACGCTTGACTGCGTCTCGCGAGAGTCACGTTTATCTCCAACGACGCCAATATGCTCTCTAAAAGTTTAGTCGCTCCCGTCGCTTTGTATCCTTTTCTTCTGAGTCTCGCCACTTCAAGTTTGACGCCACACTCGGGGCAGTAATCTTTTTGAATTCTATACTCTTTAATCAAGTTCTTGCATGAGGGACATTTGATGATGTTGTCATGTTTTTCTTTTTTGAAGTTTTCCAACGCCTCTTTGATATAGAAGTAGGGGAGAGCAAAGCCCAAGTTGTTGGCGTTTTGGATGATAAAAGTATTGATTCCTATTACTTCGCCATCATCGTTGAGGAGAGGTCCTCCACTGTTTCCCGGGTTTATGGCCGCGTCTATTTGGATGTATTCCAAATCTTCATAGAGTCGCGAAGCTCGAGAGATTATCCCTTCCGTCGCGGTGTAGTTTAATCCATAAGGGTGGCCAATCGCTATGGTGGTGTCTCCGTCTTCAACGTTTTTATTCGTCAGCGTCAATGGAATCTTTGGGGATTGAAAGTCATAATGTATAAACGCCAAATCGTAGTTAGGGTCGTCATAAACGACTTTGGCGATTGTTCGTTTGACTTTTTTTGCGCTGATGACCACTTCTTTTAATCCACTGACGACATGAGAGTTTGTGATTATCATGTCGCCTATGATAAAACCGGTTCCCGTTCCATAAGGCGACATTATTTGTATGATGTTTTCTATGTATTTATCTAAAATCGTTTGAGTGTTCATATTGTCTATATCTCCTCAAAATTTAGATTTTGCAACTGTAGGTAAAAGCTATTGCTAAACTCGTTGAGCGAAGAGAAATTGAGTTCATTGCTAAAAGAGACCAACGCTTTAAACCTATCTTGATAATTCTCTATTACGTTGTCTATTCTCGACGTGATCGTTTTTTTAGCAAAGGTTAAACTTTCTTCGTTGTATAAAGTTTTGTAGTCCAAATCTTTGAAAAACCGAGGATTTTGAACTTCTACCAAAAGATGAAACAACTCTCTTAAAACAGGGTTTAATCCATAATTATAAAGCGTGTAAAAGGCTACGTACTTGTAAATCGTAGGTAGTATTTGATAATATCTATTGTTTTTATACCATCTTATTTTTGTAAGAGAGTCGTTGATAAAGTTTATGACGTCTTCATAAGATGATTTTTCCGTCGGATTGAAAGTATAGTTCGCGCTATAAAAATTTTTGCTAAACTCCTCAAAATCTATCTTTTTTAGTTTTTCAACATACTCGATTAGTTCCTCGTTTTTATACTCTATGTTGGAGTTTTCATCGGAAAAGTACTTTGAGAGGTTTTTACTTATCTTTTGGGAAATCATATATCTAGGAACGAGAAGATAATCAATCTTAAAAAGCAAGTTTAGATATAAAAACGCTTGCATGGAAGCGTTGTCGTTTGATGGAAGCGTCAATACTTTTTCTTCCACTTCTTTTATCCATTTATGAAGATACTCGTATTTTATTTTAGATTCGTTCGCGTTGATAGCTTTGACATGCGAGACGTCTTCAAGTTCTATCTTCAAAAATTCGCTTTTTATATGTTCTTTGTCATAGTCGGCGTTTAAGGCTATGTCTCTTAATGGAAAAAAAATTTTTTGCGGGCTCATGGTAATGTTGTCAAGATAGAGCTTTAACATGACGTATTCATCGTTTGTAAAGTAATAAGCGTAGGTCAATTGATAATTTCTCTCAAGTATATATCTTTTAAGCGCGACGTTGGCGTTTTTCTTTTTAACTATGATCGCCTCGGCGTATAAACTCTCTTTGGTTATGCGACCATCGATTTTTGCGCAACCTTGATAGATTGTAAAGTTTAACTTATCTTCATCTCTTGTAAACGTTATGTTGTTATTGGGCTTTTCATCCGTAAAGTTTAAAAGAGATTGAAAAAAAAGTTCATAAGCGTTTAAAACGTCTTTTTTTTCAAAAGCTTCGGAGGATTCTAAAAAGAGCTCCTCTTCGTTTTTTGCGATGGTCGCGTTGATGCCACGACCGAAAGTGTGTCTCAACGTAGGCGTTGTTTGAAAAAAGTCTAGCCAGCTCATTGGGCGTAGTCGTCATAAATAACGCAAGTTCCCGCCAACAGGTCATGCAGTCCTCTTTTGTCTTTTCGAAAAGCGACCATGAAAAATCCTATAAGCAGAGTAAACGTAGAAACAAAGTATCCCAACGAACGCGTGATGGCTTGTTTGTTGTCAATGTCCTCGAAGTTTTTGGCGTCGACTATTTTGACGTGAACAAACTTTTTTCCCGGCGTGGCGCCTCTGTATTTTTTCCAAAAAAGCATAGTGACGACTAAAACGGAGACCTCAAAAAGGAGTTCCCATCGCATTGAAGTTTTAGGTTGAGCGTCTAGCGCGTGAGAGTTTCCGCTCATAGCCATTTGGACGTTTTGTTGATAGAGAGAGAAGTCAAACCAGTCGCCATCACTTAAAAAGTAGATGACAACCGCGATGGGAAGAGCTAGAAAAATAGTGTCTAAAAACGAAGCGACAAAGCGAATCCAAAAACCTGCGTATTTAACTTCGGAATGAGACATTTATTGCCTTATCGAATTAAACATGGTAGTTCGGAGCTTCTTGCGTGATGATAACGTCGTGAACATGAGACTCTTTAAGCCCAGCGCTTGTAATCTCCACAAATTCCGCTTTATCCCAGAACGTTTCAATGTCTTTACTGCCACAGTAACCCATCGAAGCGCTAAGTCCGCCCATCATTTGATGAACGATGCCAGCGATGGAACCGCGAAATGGAACGCGACCTTCAATTCCTTCTGGAACAAGCTTGTCAGCCGCGGTTCCTTCTTGGAAATATCTATCAGTCGAACCTTTTTGCATAGCGCCTATGCTTCCCATTCCACGGTACGATTTGTATTGACGACCTTGAAACATGATGGTTTCTCCCGGAGACTCTTCCGTTCCGGCGAGAAGCGAGCCCGCCATGATGCTTGAAGCGCCAACGGCAAGAGCTTTGGCTATGTCGCCAGAGTATTTGATGCCACCATCGGCGATAACGGGAATTCCAAAGGGACGAGCCGCTTCGGCACACTCGGCTATGGCTGAAATCTGAGGAACGCCGACGCCCGCGACAATTCTAGTGGTGCAAATCGAACCTGGCCCGATTCCAACCTTAACCGCGTCGGCTCCAGCCTCTATGAGCGCGAGTACCGCTTCTTTAGTCGCGATATTTCCAGCGATAATGTCGATAACCATGGTTTCTTTGATTTTTTTGATGGTGTCTATGATGCCTTTAGAGTGTCCATGAGCGGAGTCTAAAACTAAAACGTCGCATCCCGCGTCCACCAAAGCTCTAGCGCGGTCAATTTGTCCAACTCCAATCGCTCCACCGACGACGAGTCTTCCAAAAGCGTCTTTGTTGGAGTGTGGATATTCGATGCGCTTTCTAATGTCTTTGATGGTGACGAGACCTTTTAAAAATCCATCGTCGTCTATGATAGGAAGTTTCTCAATCTTGTTTTGGTGCATAATGTCACCGGCTTCGTCAAGAGAAATCCCTTTTTTCGCAGTGATAAGAGGCATCGGAGTCATCGTCTCGCTCGCAAGTTTCGTCATGTCTTTTTCAAATCTCATATCGCGATTTGTAAGGATGCCAAGAAGTTTGTTATGCTCGTCGACAACGGGAACGCCAGATATTTTATATTCGGTCATTAACACTTCCGCGTCCGCCAAGGTAGCGTGCGGATGAACAAAAATAGGGTCGATAATAATTCCGCTTTCACTCTTTTTAACTTTAGTAATCTGTTTACATTGAGTTTTGATATCCATGTTTTTATGAATAATCCCAATGCCGCCGAGTCTCGCCATGGCTATTGCCGCTCGGTATTCAGTCACCGTATCCATCGCGGCCGACACCATTGGAATTTTGAGTGAAATATTTCTAGTTAGTTTTGTTTCAAGTGAAACTTCTCTTGGAAGTACTTCAGAATATTGTGGTACTAAAAGTACGTCTTCAAATGTTAGTGCGCGTTTACGAATTCTCATGGTCATCCTTTAAAATTTTTGGATTATAGCTTTTTTGTGGTTAAAAATAGGTAAATTTTTTGCATAAAAGATGGTTTAATCTTGACTAAAGTAATTGGCAATATGAAAAAAAGGATAAGTATTTACAAAAAGTCATAAGCGCGATTTACGCGCTTATAAGGTTAGTGGTTGAGTTGTCTTTCTAAACTGAGAGAACCGTCAAAAAGAGTTTGTTCATCATAGGCTTTGGCGATGAGTTGCAGTCCTATTGGCATTCCATCGGCGTTTTTACTTACGGGAAGCGAAAGGGCGGGCAAACCGGCAAGATTTACGCTGATGGTGTAGATGTCGCTTAGGTACATGTCCATAGGATTCTCCAACTCGCCAAACTTGTTCGCGACGGTAGGAGCCACGGGAGATAAAATCAAATCGGCTTCTTCAAATATTTTCGCGTATTCGTCTTTGATGATGTGTCTCGTTTTTTGCGCCTTTACGTAATAAGCTTCATAGTATCCGCTCGAAAGCACAAAGTTGCCCAACATGATGCGTCGTTTCACTTCATCTCCAAAACCATTGCTACGAGTGTTTATATAAGTTTCTTCAAGGTTTTTTCCATCGACGCGATTTCCGTAACGAATGCCGTCGTAACGAGCCAAGTTCGTAGTCGCTTCGGCGGTTGCGGTTATGTAGTAAGCGGAAATGTCAAACTTCGCGTCCATCATCTCTTTTTCGATTATGGCGTGTCCAGCGGCTTTGAGAGCTTCGATGGCTTTGGCGTAAGCGCCTTTTACGTCGCTACTCGCGTTTTCCACGTACTTTGGAAGCACTGCGATGGTAAGTTTTCTATCAGGGTTAAGATTTGGCGTGACTTTGTCGTCCATTTTTGCGTTGGTGGAGTCTTTCTCATCGCTTCCGCTGATGATGTCGTAAAGAATCGCCGCGTCTTCAACGTTTTGAGTCATGGGACCGATTTGGTCGAGGCTCGACGCGTACGCGCCCAAACCATAACGAGAAACGCGACCATAAGTGGGCTTCATCCCGACTATCCCGCAAAAAGCGGCGGGTTGACGGATGCTTCCGCCAGTGTCGCTTCCAAGAGCGGCGATCGCCAGTCCGGCGCCAACGGCCGCTGCGCTTCCTCCGCTACTTCCTCCCGGTACGTACTCGGAATTGTGAGGATTTAGCGTTTTGCCGTAAAAACTTGATTCGGTCGTGGAACCCATCGCGAATTCATCCATGTTCGTTCTACCAAACGGACTGAGTCCAGCTTGCGCCATTTTTACGATTACGGTCGCGTTGTATGGAGCGATATAGCCTTGGAGTATGTTTGAACCAGACGTGACGGACCAATCTTTTACTTGGATGTTGTCTTTGATGGCGATTGGAACGCCATCGCCAAAACTATTGACGTCTATGTAAGCGTTTAACTCCGGACGAGCCGCAATCTTAGTTTTCAATTCTTCTTTAAAATTGTTTAATTCTTCTTTACTTAGCGTGAGAGCTTCTTTTAATGTAATCACTAGAATTCCTATCTTTTAAATTATTGGGCGTAATTATAGCACGAAAAAAACTCTTATTGTTGAAGTGCGCCACTCTTGCCCAAACGCCTTTTAAAATTAGGCGTTGATTATTTTATAAGCAATAAATGGATTGATTACTCTTTTAACAAGAGTATAATTTAATGAGATGATTTTGGGAGATAGTTATGAAAAAGATAGAAGCGATCATTAAGCCATTTAAATTAGAAGACGTTAAAGAAGCGCTCGCGGCAATAGGCATAGACGGCATAACGATAGCCGAAGCGAGTGGCTATGGCCGTCAAAAAGGCCATAGCGAACTTTATCGTGGCGCGGAATACAACGTAGACTTCAAACCAAAAATAAAGATGGAAATAATCGTCAACGATAGCGACGTAGAAGAAGTTACGTCCACCATTATAGAGTCCGCCAAAACGGATAAAATGGGCGATGGCAAAATTTTTGTTTCAAACATAAGTAAAATTATCCGTATTCGTACAGGTGAAACCGATTACGAAGCCATATAGAATCTGTTTAGAGTAAATTAAAAATTGGAGAAAAGAGATGGGAAAATTTGTTAACAACGTAGAAGAATTCTTTGCTTTTTGTGAAGAGAATG
>CALDOC010000210.1 GCA_937914675.1 uncultured Sulfurimonas sp. | reverse complement strand
GTTTTTTCAAAGTATTAAAAAACAAAGAATCAATAGGGAAAATAGAAATAATCTAACGGTAGCGTTCACCTTTGCGTTGTTGATTGGGTTTTTACTAGCGTTTTTTAAAATACATAAAGATAAAGATAGAATTTTAAATTTAAAAAAAGAAATTGAAAAAAGCCATAAAGATAAAGAAAACACAATTATGATACTAAACCAATATCAAAAAGCGATTGACACCTCTTACATTATTTCAATAACTGATCTAAAAGGCGTCATTACATACGCCAACGATAACTTTATTGCGTTATCGGGATATAAAAAAAGTGAATTGATTGGAAAAACTCACAATATCATTCGACATGCAGATTCACCAAAGGAACTGTTTCATACCTTATGGAAAACCATAAAAGACAAGCAAATATGGCACGGAACAATTAAAAACCTTCACAAAAATGGAACAAGCTACTATGTAGACGCAACAATATTTCCTCTCTTGGATTTAAATGAAAACATTACAAGTTACGTCGCTATTAGAAATGACATAACGGAGATAAAACACCAAACAGATAGAGCGAACACTATCTTAAACTCCCAAAATAGCGTAATTATCATTAGCTCTTTCGTTAATGACAAAATGGAAATAAAACAGATAAATCAAAAATTTTTTGATTTATTCAATTATACGGATAAAAATGATTTTCTCCTAAAACATAACTGCGTTTGCGATTTGTTTATAGAAAGAGAAGGTTATTTACAAGCTATTCAAAATAATAAAAGTTGGATAGAAATTTTACTAGAAGAACAAGAAAATTCATATTTAGCTCTATTGAAAGATAGGCGTCAACTAGAAAGGATTTTTTCCGTTAAGGCAAAAAAAATAGATCTGGAAACTGAAAGCTTTGTAATATCTACGTTTACGGAAGTCACTGAACTCGAACAAGCTAGAGTGGAAGCGCTCTCCGCCGAAAAAGCAAAAAGCGCTTTTCTATCCACTATGAGTCATGAACTACGAACGCCGCTTAACGCGGTAATCGGTTTTTCAAAGATTTTAATGCTAAAAAAAGATATGTCCGCTGAGGCTATGAAAGTATACATTGCAAAAATAAATATCTCTGGAGAGCATCTTTTAACTCTTGTAAACAATATACTAGATTATTCAAAGATAGATTCTGGCACTATTGAAATCAACAAGCAAAGCATCGATTTAAGCGTTTTAATTAACGACGCGCTCGTTCTCATAGAAACTCATGCGAACAATAAAAAAATACAAATTCAAAAGAGTGGCTTTATAAATAAAGTTATTGAAGCGGACGCTCAATTACTCAAACAGGTTGTTTTAAACATTTTATCCAACGCCGTTAAATTTACGCCAAATAACTCTAAAATTATTTTATCATACAAAGATGATGAAAAAAATCACTTAATCAGCATATGCGACGAAGGGCTGGGTTTATCGCAAGAGCAGATTAAAACCATATTTGAGCCCTTTCATCAAATAGAGACTCACCAAAATCAAAACGTTAAAGGTACGGGATTGGGATTGAGCATTTCAAAAAAAATCATGCAACTTCATAACGGGAAGATAGAAGTGGAAAGTAAAATTGGCAAAGGCAGTTGTTTTACTATATACTTGCCAAAATCAAAAATAAAGGATGTATAACATGAGCGCTAAATTAGAAGCAATATTAAAAAGTTTTAACATAACGCAATTAGTTAATCAAGATAGAAAAAGAGTGGGCGTCTATATTGAGTCTTTAGCCTCATTAATAGTTGATAGATTTTATGACTATTTTTTGTCAAATTCAGAATTTGACAATATTTTTGATAAAGCGCATTTAGCTATGCTAAAGAAATTAAGAATAGAGTTAATCGTATCCTTATACAACGACGAATTTGATGACGCTCTTCTTGAAAAAATCTCAAATATTCACAATCAATCTCCTATAAAACTCAATCCATATATAATTGCCTCCGCTTTTAGCGTCATGCAACAAACTATCATTGATATTGCGTCAGTAAACATGCAGCTCAATAAAGATTTAAAAATAGTTCTTAAATTTTTACATATCGCTGAACTTGTCGTTCAAGAAAATTATCGAAATAATCTTGATTTGCAAACAAACTATCATAAAACAAACTTAGTATGGGTTTTGGAGACTTTGTTTGAAATGTTGGTTATTCATAAAAATAAAAGCGAATTATTGATTCGTACATGGGAGCAAAATCAATTAGTCAAACCATACAGTAAAGATTTGCCATCAAGTCAAATTACTTTATGCCCTTTTCATCAGAGCATTAAGAAACTAAAAACGCAAACAACTGGATTAGACATGTTTAATCTTGATATAGAAAATATAGATAAATATCATCATGTTTATCATGAAAACGTGAATAAACTCTATGATTTAATCGATAACGACATGTCAAGAGATGAACAATCTCTTCAAATAGAAAAAATAAAACAGGTTTCAAATGAGTTATTTGAATATATTGGAAAACCATATGAACAGA
Organism: uncultured Sulfurimonas sp.; assembly: GCA_937914675.1. Lineage (GTDB taxonomy): Bacteria > Campylobacterota > Campylobacteria > Campylobacterales > Sulfurimonadaceae > Sulfurimonas. Next base: position 4,850 of record CALDOC010000210.1, on the reverse strand, counting down.
CTTCTTCAATTACTTTTTTAAGCGTAAATTCTGGCATTAGGTTTATACAAAAATATGAATCCATCATAAATGAGACTAAATACATACCTTTTAACAATTCTGAAAAATTGGCTAATTTTATAGATAAACTCGTAAGCGATTCTTTAAAAGCTCTCTCTTGGATTATTTTATCCTCTCAGGTCACCAAAATAAAATCAACTCAAACCTATGAAATCTTTGAAGAAATTACTTTAAATTCAAGCAAATTTTACATCTACGTAGATCTAAAAAACATTCCTTACAAAAGTTTCATTTTTGACGTCATAAAGGTATTTTTACAAATTTTAAAAACTACAATCATCAATAGAGAAAAAGAGTATACGCTCTTGCTCTTGGCCGAAAGAGCGGAGTCTGCAAACCGCTCAAAAGATATGTTTTTAGCGAATATGTCTCATGAACTAAGAACGCCGTTGAACGCGATCATCGGTTTTTCACAAATCTTACAAATGAGACCTGAAATACCTGAAAAGATGCGTTCTTACATAGAAAAAATATCAATTTCAGGTAAAAATCTTTTAACTTTGGTAAATACCATCTTAGACTTTGCGAAACTTGAAGCGGGTAAAATTTCATTTCATCCTAAAATGGAGTTACTAGCCGATTTAACTAAAGAAATATCCATAATATTATCTCCTTTGGCGGATGAAAAAAATATAACCTTAGAACTGCCTCAAGACATATCACTAGCGCTTTTTATAGATTCTCAACTTATAAAACAAGCGCTTATCAATATTATTTCCAACGCCATTAAATTCACTCCTAAAAATGGTAAAGTAAAATTTAACGTTGATTTTAACGAAACGAACAAAGAGTACGTACTCTCAGTTTGCGATACCGGCGTTGGAATGAGTAAAGAATCAATTTCAAAACTTTTCACTCCATTTACTCAAATAAATAACTCTGAACAATCAAATTCCAAAGGAACCGGTCTAGGTCTCGTAATAACAAAACGAATCATTGAGGACCTGCATGACGGACATATTTGGATACAAAGCGAAGAGGGAGAAGGAACATGTTTTCACTTTTCTTTACCAATAACAAACGATATTACAAAAATAGAGATGTTTGCCTCGGAAAAAGACGAGGCTAAAAAACTACTTATTGTCGAAGATAGCCCAGAATACGTAGATATTTTAGTCAACAAACTAAATTCAGAATTCAACTTGACCGTTACAAACTCCATAAGCAAAGCAAAAGAACTTCTTGAAACGCATTTTTATTATAAAATAATATTAGACTTCTTTTTAGTGGATGGAGTTAGCTCTGAAATATTATCTTTTATGGAAACGAACAAAATTAACATCCCAATATATATTATCTCAGCCGAAGATGATTTTAAACTAGTCCAACACATACAAGAATCAAGCAACATCGTTGGAGTGTTTAACAAAAATGACGTAAACCTCATATGCGACACATTGATCAGAGTTGAAAATGAATAAAGTGACAATACCAACTTCATTTCCAAATCTTCCCGCGAGCATTGCCAAAATACAGCTGCTCTACTCGCAAAACGACATTAACACAAAAAAATTAACAAAGCTCCTTGAAGAGGAACCTATGTTATGCGCAAATATTTTAAAACTTGTCAACTCTCCTTATTATGGATTGAACAATAGAATAATATCTATATCTCAAGCTGTAACTCTACTGGGAACAACAATTATTAGAGGCATATTAATGGCGGTGGTTTTGAAAAAATCTTTTCCTTTAGACTTGTCACCCTACAATATATCATTGGAACAGTTTGACAAAATATCTACGCTTAGAGTGAAGTTTATAAACTTGTGGCTGAAAAATGAAAATATAGACTTACAATCTTTATCCTCATTGGCTTTTTTGATGGAGTGTGGAAAGATTGTAATGGCAAACGCCATTTTAAAAAATAATCTTTCACAAGAATTTAAAATGATATCGTCCAATTTAAACGTTATAGAAGCGGAAAAAAAATTATTTGACACAAATAGTTACAATATCGCTTCAATTTTGTTTAAACAATGGTTGTTTAATGATGAATTTACCAACACCTTAAAAAACATTATTGAACCGAAAAGCATTGAAGAAAAAATATTGAGCATACTGTTGAATATTATCAATACTGAATCCATCTTGGATGAACAAAATATCCAAGACTCTTATGAACTTGTCAAAAAGTATCATTTGAATGCAGAATTATTTAAAAAATCAATTGAAATTATTACGAAAGAGTTGTAAAAAAAGCTACAATCAACTCTCAATGGCGCTAGGTTAAGCTCCTCTTGTAAAAATCTAATATTTTTTTTTATAGTATTTATTATATAATATTATCATACTAACATATAAGGATTTAAATGTTTTTTTCAAATAATAAACAACTAGAAGAGGATTTAAGAGTTAAAACTCAAGAAAACAACTCTCTTTTAACAAAAATAGAAAAGTTGGAACAAAAAAATTTAGAGCTAGAAAAACAAGCGAGATACGCCGATAGCAATAAAGTCATGAACGATCTTATAAAATCTCTCACTCATGGTTTAACGGATGGATGCGATAGAGATTTGAAAATTATTCAAAATGATTTAGAGTCTAACTTAGAAGCGTTAGAAGACGTAGATAAAAGAAACCAAGAAAATAATGAACATTCAGGAGCTTGCACTCTTGAGATAGGCACGTTGACCAGTACGATGGGTTCACTGCTTGAACATATTTCTAGCACTTATGAACAGGTAAATACGTTAAACGCAAACGTTGAAAGCATCGCAAACGTCATTACTCTTATCAAAGACATATCTGACCAAACCAATCTTTTGGCTTTAAACGCGGCCATTGAAGCTGCCCGCGCGGGTGAGCATGGCCGTGGTTTTGCCGTTGTGGCGGATGAAGTGAGAAAACTAGCCGAACGCACTCAAAAGGCTACAAGCGAAGTAGAAATGTCCGTCTCTTCTTTAAAACAAAATACTCAAGAAGTGCATGAACACTCTCAATCCATGGAAAAATTATCTCAACACTCAAATGAACAGATGAACGTTTTTCAAGAGAAAATGAAATTATTGTCAAATAATTCTAAAATAATAGCAATCGAAACTAAAGACATTACTAACGCCGTTTTTATGGTTTTAAGTAAATTGGACCATTTGGTGTTTAAATCTCATGGGTACAAAACGGTATTTACGGGAAGCGCGAGTGGACATTTCGCTTCAGACAATGAATGTAGACTTGGAAAGTGGTATTTGGAGGGAGCGGGTAAAGAAAAATTTGGCAGATGCGCAAGTTACAATAAAATGGCCGCGCCACATAAAGAGGTTCATGAAAATATCAAAAAAGCCGTTGATTGCGTTCAAAAAGGCACTTGCACGCAAGAGTCTCAAAATGTCATGACCTATTTCAACGCGGCGGAAAAAGCCTCTATCAAAGTTGTCGACGTATTAAGAGACATGCTAGAAGAAGAGAAATCTTTTAGATACCAAAAATAAGTTATTCACGTAAACAATATTTACTTATTCACATATTTTTAACCCCATTTTATGGATTAAATTGATATTATTCACATATAAACAAAAATATGAGGTTTTATGTGAATATAGGTCAACAAGTTTTAAACACTCTCAAAGAAGAAATCACCGAGCTGGAATATAACAGATATATTAAACATTTATCTTACGACATTAGAAAATCGACTAGCGGTTTGGCGATTTTTTACGCTCACAACGCGATTGTGATCAACTGGATAAAAAATAAATACAGTGAAAAAATCGCGCATATCTTTGAAGTTCAAACTGGATCAAAAGTTATTATACAAATAACTCTTAAAAATAGAGTCGACGTTAAAAAAAACAATGCGCCTGTCGTACAAAAAATTACCAACTCTCTACTCAACCAATCGTACACTTTTGAAAACTTCATGGTTGGTGGTTCCAACCAATTCGCTTACGCGGCGGTAAAAAGCGTCAGTGAAAACGCGGGAAACGTCTATAATCCTCTTTTTATATATGGCGGCGTCGGGCTTGGCAAAACTCACCTTATGCAAGCGGCCGGAAACGTTTTTCAAAATGAGGGAAAAGTCGTCATATACACTTCGGTTGAACAATTTTTAAACGACTTCATTCGTCATGTTAGAAATAAAACCATGGAACGCTTTCAAGAAAAATATCGCAAATGCGACGTCTTGCTTATAGACGACATTCAATTTTTAAGCAACAAAGAGGGAATACAAGAGGAATTTTTTCACACCTTTGAGGCGTTGAAGGGAACTGGCAAACAGATCATCTTGACGGCGGACAAACATCCAAAAAAAATCGGCGGACTTGAAGCGAGGCTTCAAAGCCGTTTTGAATGGGGACTCGTCGCCGACATTCAGCCTCCCGAACTTGAAACCAAAATAGCCATTATTGAAAAAAAATGTGAAATCAATAAAGTGGTGCTCTCTAAAGACATCGTAAACTACATAGCCACCGTCATAGACAGCAACGTTCGTGAAATAGAGGGGATACTCTCAAAGCTTCACGCTTATTCACAACTGATGCACGTCGACATAGATTTGAGCTTTACCAAAAACGTCTTAAAAGACCAAATGCGCGAAAATCGTTCAAACATCGACATGGAGACGATCACGCAAACCGTCGCCAAAGATTTAAACATAAAGCCAAGTGAGATAAAATCAAAAGGCCGAAGCAAAAACATTGTCTACGCTAGAAGAATATCCATCTACATTTGCCGCGAACTCACTCAAAACACGATGCCGCAGCTCGCGCAATACTTCGGCATGAAAGATCACACGGCCATTAGCCACACCATAAAAAAAATACACGACCTAATTAAAGACGACGAAGATTTTA
>CALDOC010000209.1 GCA_937914675.1 uncultured Sulfurimonas sp. | reverse complement strand
CATAAAGTTTTCCATAGAAGAGCAGAAAATAATTGTGGAGGCTCTCAATAGTCTTAAGAATCTCTTTACATGGATTTTAGGATTTTTTATCTTTATATTTTTCTTTCTAATATGGTTTGCGCACATTGATAAAAAACGTGAAAAGCAAAAAAACATAGTGTTTAAAGAGCTTCAGGAGTCAAATATAAATTTACAAATTTCAACGATGGAGTTGAAAATAAAATCTGATGAGATAAATGAATTAAATCGTACTTTAGAAACTAGGGTTGAAGACGGGTTGCGAAAGAATCGAGCTAAAGACGCGCAGTTGATTCATCAATCCAGATTAGCGCAAATGGGTGAAACGATAAGCATGATAGCTCATCAATGGAGACAACCCTTAAACTCCATTAGCGCTGAGAGCGCGAATCTTTTATTAAAAACGCGATTAGGTAGCGCAAATGATGAAATAATTATACAGGGAAGTCAAAACATATCTAAATATTCTCAACACTTAAGTGACACCATAGATGATTTTAAAGACTTCTTTAAGCCAGACAAAGAAAGAATACTTACAAATTATAATGATATTGTTAGTTCAGTCTGTAACATAATTGACAACTCCTTAGAAATGAAAAATATTTCAATGATAAAAGAGTTAAGCTGTCATGAGAATTTTGAAAGTTATCCAAACGAGCTAAAACAAGTTATTTTAAACCTTATAAAAAACTCAGAAGACGCTCTTTTAGAAAATGAAGTCAAAGAACCATTTATACGAATAGTCACGTATGTCAACTCTAACAATAGGTGCATATTGGAAATAAGTGATAACGCGGGTGGAATTGATGAAAAAATCATAGACAAAATTTTTGATCCCTACTTTTCAACGAAAAGTAAAAAAGACGGGACCGGACTTGGGCTCTACATGAGCAAGATGATAATAGAAGAGCATTGCAATGGCAAGATAATTGTTCAAAATAAAGAAGATGGCGTACTATTTAGCATTATACTTGGAGAGAACTCATGCAAGATTTAAAAGATATTATAAAGAACACAAAAGAGCTAAAACTTCTATACGTTGAAGATAACGAAGGAGCGAGAAACGCCACTATAAATATTTTAAATGAGTTCTTTGACGATATAATCGTTGCGGTTGATGGAAAAGAGGGACTGCAAAAATTTAAAGACAATAGAATTGATCTGATCATTACAGACATAAACATGCCAAACATGAGTGGCTTAGAGATGTTAAAGCGCATAAAAGAGATTAAAGGCGACGTAATCTCTTTAATCTTCTCCGCTTATAATGAAGCGAATTTTTTTGTCGATAGCATTAAACTAGGGGTGGAAGGATATCTTCTCAAACCTATAGACGTCGAACAACTTTTAAGTATGCTAAGCAAAGTGACTCAAAAGACAAAAGCTTTAAAGGAGGTGGAACTTTTAAAGCAATATAGAGAAGTGGCGGATAGTAGCTCAATAGTTTCCGTTTTGGACACTAACAATAAAGTTACCTACGTTAACGACGCTTTTTGTCAAATATCTGGTTATTCAAAAGATGAATTAATTGGAGAAGATTATTACGCCATTACAAGAAACGAGCAAGAAAACTCTTTAAGCGAAGAGATATGGAATACAATCAAAAAGAAAAAAGAGACATGGAAGGGGATAACTAAAAATATATCCAAAAATGGAAAAGCGTACTATTTGGATACGACTATAAAACCCATTGTGGATATAAATGGAAACATAGTGGAGTACATAGCGCTAAGAAACGACATAACGGCCATTATGAATCCATTGAAACAGCTTAATGACTTAATAGAATCTTCGCAAGAAGCCATGGTGATCTTAATCAAGATAGAAAATTTTGACGACATAGAAAACTTTTATGGGCAAAAACACATCCAAACTTTGACGGATTCGTTTTCCAAGCAACTCCTTGATTTTGTGCCTGACGAGTTAGAGCTTAAGGATATATTTGTATTAAACGAGGGTGAATACGCCATCGCCATGGATAAGTTAAAATGCACTAGAGACGACAAAGAGATTAGAAGTTCTCTTATAGAGCTTCAAAAAAGCGTAGAGAACGCTCATATTAGCATAGGCGATTTAGATTACGACGTTTCAATCATAATAAGTTATGCTTATGGTGAAAAGGTTTTGGAAAACGTGAAATATGGGATGAAAAAACTTTTAGAGACAAAGCAAAATTTGATATTTGCAAATAATCTCGCCGAGCAAGAGTCCACGCGAGCCTTAGACAATATAAATATTTTAAAAATGATAAAAATTGCGATAGAAAAGAAAAAAATAGTCTCATATTTTCAACCAATTGTAGACAATAAGACGAAAAAGATAGTGAAATATGAATCCTTAGTGAGACTTATAGATGAAAACGATAATGTTCTGTCCCCATTTTTCTTTTTGGACATTTCCAAAAAAGGCAAATACTACACTCAAATTACTTCCATAGTGTTGGACAACTCCTTCAACGCGCTCTCTTTTACGGACAAAGACGTCTCCATCAATCTATCCGCTTTGGATATTGAAAAGAAATTTATTAATGATAAGTTTTTTTCTCTATTGGAGAGATATAAAGACCAGAGGCATAGAGTCGTTATTGAATTATTGGAGGATGAAGATTTTAAAAATTTTGAAGTTATTACAACTTTTATCTCAAAAGTGAAAAGTTTAGGAGTAAGAATAGCCATAGATGATTTTGGCTCGGGATACTCAAACTTTGAGAGACTTTTAAATTATCAGCCTGACATATTAAAGATTGACGCGACTTTAATTAAGAACATTGCAACAAATAGCTTTTCATTATCTACCGTAAAAACGATGGTCGCTTTCGCAAAAGAGCAAAAAATGGAAGTTATTGCGGAGTATGTCGAAAGTGAAGAGATATATGACGTGTTATGTTCATTAGGCGTTGAATATTCTCAAGGATACTATTTTGGAGCACCCGCCTTACTGATACAAGAAATATAACGCGAAAAAAGTAGTATAATTATTCTATACGTCTTTTAAAAAGGAGAAATTATG
>CALDOC010000208.1 GCA_937914675.1 uncultured Sulfurimonas sp. | reverse complement strand
TTCAAGCGCTTTTTTCGTTTTACAATCTTTAAAGATTTTCGCATGACTTAAAACGTATCTGCCCTCGTCTTGTTTTTCGGTAAATTGTTCGAGTTTCGCTTGCGTGATTGTATCTTGTTTATCTACCGTTATGATAGGTTTATACTCGTCAAACTTCACGTTTTTTCTTTTCGTCTCTTTTTTTTCATACTCGTAAGCGTCGCTAAAACCAAAAACGTATTTGCCCAGTTTTGTAAGTTTTACGTACTTTAAAGAGTCCCATGGGGAGAGGTATGGTTTATCTTTCGCGGATACGTCGTACGGTGAAATCGGGTCGTCGTATTTCAACTCCAGCAAACCTAACGCTCCTAGATAAAAGAGGGACGCTTTTAGCGTAGGTTCAAAAACAAGTTCGTTGTGATACTCCTCCGCGTACGCGGTCGTCAATAATTTATTGCCATGTTCAACTCTTTGAAGGGCCATATTGTACTCGTCGACCTTCTCTTTTCTCTCTATGTCCACGTTTAAATCTCTATATTTGCAAAATTTCAGAATGTTTTCCAGACTGACGTAATCATCTCGCGGCATCTCTTTAACAACGCTATAAAGAGCGTAAAAAAGGTTTTTCTCACTTGAGTAGTAACTATCGTATCTTACTTTTTTCAAGTGTCCCAAGAAAATTCTCGTTATGAAAAAATGAAAATGATTGCCAAATTGCGCCAATACGAAATGTTTGAGAGCGTTTTGCTCTGGCTTTTCAAAACTTTTCACTCCACTGTCATAATAATAAAAACTTCTAGTGAGCATGTCCACCACGAAGGAGTTTAAACCCGTTTGCTCATAAAACTCTTCAACGCCTGTGGAACTTTTAAGTATGTTAAGAGTTTTGCCAAGCGGTTTCTCATTTGTTTTTCCAAACTCCACAAGCTTGTTTTTTAACATCTCTTCTATAACGCCTATGAAATTGAGGACGCCTTGCTCATTTGAATAGGCGTATTTTGTTTCATCGGGATTTGCAACGGCTTCCAAATCATAATCTTTTGGTTTTGGATACAAAAGTTTTAGTACGCTTTTGAATTTTGCGTTTAAATAAAGTCTATCCGATTCGCCTGAGTAGTAAAAGGTTCTCATCCTTTGCACGAGAGACAACTCATTTTCCAGATTTGTAGTTTGAACGCCGTACGTTAACGCTTCTTTGACTCTAAATTTATAATTAAATTTTTCTACAATTTCGGACGTTTCCACCTTATCAGCTTCCCAAATAAGCTTTTGATACAGATACTCCGAAGCTTTGGTGCTTGTGAGTTTTTTATAGATCTTAAAAACGCTGTTTTTACTTAAAAAAACGGATGTCATATAATTGACTAAAATCTGCTTTTTAACGCTATATTTCTTTTTTACGTCAAACTCGACGCACTCTTTTTTCTCCGCCACGTCGTCTACGTAGAGTATAAGTTCATGCAACTCCGCTTGAGTGCAATCGCTAAAAACCCGTTTCAAGTCATCCGTCTTCAAATTTGCGAAACTCATCGTCATATCAAAACTCCATTATCCTAAAATATAGTCTAAATCTGCGTTGCTAAGCTGTTTTAGACCACCCTCGTCGCCGCTTATAATCATGTCGGTCATGTCTTGCTTTCGAGATTGCAGCTCTAAAATCTTCTCTTCGATGGTGCCTTTTGTAATCATCTTGTATGAAAAAACGGTGTTTTTCTGCCCCATTCTATGACTTCTGTCCACCGCTTGATTTTCGGCGGATTTGTTCCACCATGGATCGAAGATGAAGACGTAATCGGCCTCGGTAAGGTTGAGCCCCACTCCGCCGACTTTTAGCGTCATCAAAAATAGTTTTATATTTTTATCATTCTGAAACTTGTCCACCAACTCTTGACGATTTCTCGTGCTTCCCGTCATAAGAAGATGCTCGTAACCCAGCTCGTTCGCTTTTTCGCTTATAAGGTCGAGCGAACCTAAAAAGTTGGCGAAGATGAGAACTTTATGATTGTTCAAAACGATGTCCTCAAGCATCTCAAAAAGATTTTCTATCTTCGACGAAGCGATCGCGTTCTCGCTTTTTAGCTCCGGAGCCGACGCTATTTGTCTCAAATCGTTAAAGGCTTGGAGGATGATGAACTTCGATTTTTCAATGCCGTTCATGGCAATCTGTTGGTCTAAAAGTTCTCTATAATAATCTCTTTTTTGGTTATAGAACTTCTTGTGCGCGTCGTCCATCTCCACGTAAACGACCTGCTCTTGTTTTGAGGGCAAATCTTTGAGCACGTCATGTTTCAACCGACGCAGCAAAAATGGCGATATTTTCGCTTTTAAAATTTTCGCCACGTCCTCGTTCGCGTCGCTTTGAATTGGAATGGCGTAATCCCTTTTAAAATCGTTTACGGTGGAAAAAAGTCCCGCGTTTATAAATCTAAAAAGAGAATAAAGCTCAAAAAGAGAGTTCTCTATAGGCGTTCCGCTGAGCGCGAATTTATGTTTGCCATTTAAAAGCATCACCGCTTTTGATATTTGAGACTCTACGTTTTTGATGTTTTGAGATTCGTCCAAGATGATCGTGTCAAACTCCATCTCTCTAAAATGCTCTATGTCGTTTCTCACGAGCGCGTACGTGGTCAAGACGACGTTGTGATTTTTAAACTCGCTTACGTCTCTATTCGTCGCGTAGTGGAGATAAAAAGAGAGGTTTGGATTGAATTTTGTTAGTTCGTTTTGCCAATTGCTCAAAAGACTTTTTGGCATTACGATGAGAGATGGAGCCTTTGTTTTTGGATAGATGAACGACAAAAGAGATATGGCTTGAAGCGTTTTTCCCAGACCCATGTCGTCGGCCAAACATCCGCCAAAACTATTGTCGTAAAGATATTTCAACCATCGCACGCCATCTTTTTGATACTCCCGCATGACGACTTCACCAAGCTTTGGCATTCTTGATTTTGATGATTTTAAAGCGTTGAAACCCTCGTAAAAATCTCTTGAGCTTTTAAATATTTTCTGCTCTTTTTGATGAATCAATTCTTCAATCTCTGGCAAATCAAAAAATGAAACTTTGATTTTTTTGCCATCTTTTTTAAATATTCTCTCCAATCGCGAGACGTAAGATTTGTCGATGAGAGATTTTTCACCGTTGCTCAGTGGAATGTACGAGTGCTTTTTATAAAGATTTATCATGTCAAAAACCTTAAACGTCTCATCGCCAACGCTAACCGTGACGTCGCCGCCATCGAGAAAATCTATCTTATCTTTAAAGGCGACGTTGAGCGTTGGTTTTGCCACGCTGTATTTGTAAGACTTTAATTTTTCGCTTCCAAAAAGTTGCGCTTTTTCCAAAATGATTTGCAGATTATTTAAAATAAATTCTCGACTCAAAGCTTCGTCTATGACAAAAAGACCATCTTCTTCGCTAAAATTCGCCCCTTTTAGCGTGCGTTTAAGTGAATTGAGTTTAGAAAAAATCGTTCCGTAAATCTCGAACACGTCGCTAAAATCGCACTCGTAAACGGCGATGTTTTTTTCCATTTCATTGATAAGCGCGATTTTGGAGATGTTAAAATCGTTGAAAAACTCGGGGCTTAATTTTCCAACCGTTGCCGAAGTTCTGAGCGCAAGTTCATTCTCGCTTGTGATTTTTTCCAAAATCACCGCGGGTTTTATAAGCCTTTTTTCCTCTTTAAATTCAACCGAGTAATCTTCATATTTTACCTTTACGTTTTCAAAGTGGGTGAACAAGATGGTGAGAAACTCCTCTAGCTTCTCCTCTTTTACAATCGTGTCAAAACTTTTCAATTTGTTAAAATTTTCGCCAACGCCGTTTACATGGAATATCTTGTTTTGCGCTAAAACGTAACTGCCGTTTATAAACTGAAACTCGGCATGAGACTCTATCTTTGAAAACGACGCAAACTCCCGCTCTTTTTTTATCAAAACGAGTTCTACGCTAAACATGCCGCTTTGGAAACTAATTTCATCTCCTTTGGCGTCATAAACCTTACCGTACTCTCTCAAAAGTTCTACGAGCCTCATGTGTTTGCCAAGATAAGTATGCGTCTCTTCACTCTCCCAGTTTACGCTAAAAAAATCTTCTTCGATTGAGCGTTCCATGTATTGAAGTATCTCTCTGTCAAGTCCATTGTAAACTCTAAAGTCAATATCTTTAATTACGCCGAACTTATTGTCGCATACTTCAAGAAAGGCGCCATTTTCGTCAAATCTAAGCACGTATTTTAAAGCGTTCTTCTCTTTGGCTCTCGTTAAAAAGCTTTTCTCTTGTTTAAACAGTTCTAACATCTTTTTCCTTCATAATTGGACCACAAGAGAAATTACTCTATAATGGCGTGATTTTTTCAAAATAGGCGGTGAATTATGCCACAAAGTAGATTAAATTTTTGCCAAAACAAAGGGGATGTACAGTGACTATAACGCAACGAGAACAAATCAAAAATAAAATAGAAGTAGATTTAAAAACGACTATTCATGAGATGGAACTACTTCAAGAACGGACAAAACCCATCGCACCGGATTGCGCGCTTGGAAGAGATACTAGAGAGGAAATTCTTGAGCTTCAACGCGTAGACGCCACAACCTTGCGTCGAGCGGAAATACGACTAAACAGACTCAAATACGCTCTGCAAAAAGTGGATCACGAGGATTATGGCGTCTGTTTGGAGTGCGACGAGGAGATACTTTTTGAAAGGTTGTTGCTTCTCCCAGAGTCTACGCACTGCGTCGCTTGCAAATCTGAGCTTGGATTATAATATCTTCTCTTGTCCTATACGATACAACGCAAAATCATACTTTAGAGGGTCATGCTTGTCAAATCCTTTTAACGTCTCGGTGAGCTCCATGGCCGCTTGCAGGTCGTAGGTTTTTCTCTCTAACAAGCCCAACTTCTTTCCTACCTTAAAAGTGTGCGTGTCTAGGGGCATGATTAAGTCGGCTTTGTCGACTCCGCTCCAAAGTCCCATGTCTATGTTGTCCACTCTAACCATCCAGCGAAGAAACATCATCCAGCGCTTTAGCGCTCCGGCGCCTTTTGCTTTAGTCGTCACTTTTCCAACTAAAAAGTTGTAACCCTTAGAGGAGCGTGGATAAAGCGATCGTATTTTTGATATGGTCGCGTTTAAGCCATCTATGACGCTACTCTTTGTAACGTAGCCGCTTTTAAAAACCTCTTCTAGCGAAGTCTCTTCATCCAGTCTCTTTAGCGCGATGAATATGGCAATTACGTCTTGGCTTGTTTGAAATCTGTAGTAATGGTTTTGAAGCGCCGAATGTATCTCTTCGTCGCTTTTTGTAAGAAGAGAAAAATCCAGCGAGTCCAAAAACTTTACTATCTGCTTGACGTTTCCATAAGCGAACAGAGCGCATAAAAGTGAGACGCTTGGGTCGTTGTGTCTTTTCGCCACCAAGATGGGATCGAGTCTCTCTTCACTAATTTCGTCTACGTTATCTCGTTTTTGCGCTTCGGCGTCCAACATTTTTTTAACGTCTTGCATTTAGTTCCTTAAACGCCCAATTTATACAGTTTTTTTCTCTCGCTTGAACCTGCGATGTTTAGTTGTTTTCTGTACTTCGCTATCGTTCGTCTCACCATCTTGACTTTAAATTCCTCTTCAATCAAGGCTAAAAACTTCATGTCGCTCACTGGTTTGGCTCTGTTTTCTTTTTTTACCAAACCAATCAAAAACTCTTTTATCGCGGCGTTTGAAATGTCTTCGTCTATGGCGGTCGTGAAAAAATCTTTCATGGAAATAGTGCCTCGATCGCATGCTATGTATTTGTTCGCTATGGCGCGAGAAATTGTAGATGGATTGTGTCCAAACTCGTCCGCTAGAGTTTTTAACGTGAGGGGCATAATGGCTCCACCCGTAAAAAACTCATACTGATACTCCACTATCATAAGCCCCACTTTGTATAAAGTGGCTTTTCGCATGTCGAGCGCGTCGATGAGGCTTTTCGCCTCTTTCATCTTTTGAGTGACGTATTCGTTTTGCACCGCGTAGTTCATGTCTATCTTAATTGTCGGATAGTAAGAGTCGTTTAACTTCACTTCGATGCCCTCTTCTTCGTTGAAAAAGACAATCAAATCGGGTATTATTTGCGCCGACTCTTCTTGGTATTCTATGGATGGAGGATTTTTAAAAGTGGAGAGAACGCGCATAACGTCGCTAAAACGTTTCTCATTTGAATAAGCGTAAATATTTTCTAAATCATTAATTATTTTCACAGCTAAAGAGTAGGCGTCGTCGCTGACGTCCGCATTGTCAAGTTGAAACAAAAACGACTCTTTTAAGTTTCTAGCGCCTATTCCTACCGGTTCTATGTAAGCGAAGCGCAAACGAACCTTGTCAAAACTTTCTAAACTTACGTCGTTTTTTTCACAAAACGCCGCGTCGTTTCCCTCGTAGTAGCCATTTTCATCAAGGTTTTCCACTACGAATCGCGCGATTTTTTGAGAGCTTGGAGTCGGGAAAAGCGGCGCTTCGAGCTGTTCGTCCAAAACGTCCAAAAGAGTTCGTTTTTGTATGGTGAGAGCTTCTATCTGTTCCGTTCTTGAGTTGCTCACTCCACGGGAGATTACTTTTCTTGGAATCTTTTTTTCAAAATCCTCTTCATATCCGGACTCAACTTCCACAAGAGGATTCGACTCCACGAAAGGAGACATGGTTTCACTCAAATCAGAGAGACTTGAGTGTAAAATGGGCAACCAATTACGCAAGGTATTGGAGAGTTTGTGTTTGTTCTCTACCGATTGAGTTTGTCTTAACGCTCCCATGTCTTTTTAAGCTTTTTAAAGCTTAAACTCCTCGCCCAAGTAGTGAGTGCGCACGTCCGCGTTTTGACCTATCTCTTCGCTCGTTCCGCTCGCCAACAACTCACCCGCTTTGATTACGTAAGCCCTATCGCAAACAGCCAAAGTCTCTCTAACGTTGTGATCGGTTATCAGCACGCCTATGTCGTAAGAGACTAGCTGTTTAATGACGTTTTGTATATCCATGACGGCGATGGGATCGACTCCGGCAAAGGGCTCGTCCAGAAGTAAGAACTTTGGTTCGTTCACCAAAGCGCGAGCGATTTCAACGCGACGACGCTCGCCGCCGCTCAGGCTTATCCCTTTACGGTAACGAATGGGCTCGATGTTGAACATGTCGAGAAGTTCAAGAATTCTCGCCTCTTGAGCCTCTTTTCCTTTGATACCGACTTGCGCCGCCACCATGAGATTGTCTTCGACGCTTAAGTCTTTGAAGATTGAAGCCTCTTGTGGAAGATACCCTATCCCTTTTAACGCTCTCTCATGAAGCGGTTTGTTCGAAATGTTCTCTCCGTCAAAAAAAACCTCGCCTCCAGTCGCTTCGACTAGTCCGCAAATCATGTAAAACGTAGTGGTTTTTCCAGCTCCGTTTGGCCCCAAAAGTCCAACGACTTCGCCACTCGACACTTCAAGACTCATCCCTTTGACTATCTCTAAATCTTTTATCTTTTTTTGTAAATTTACCGCTTTTAATATATGCATACAGTGTACTCTCTCGCGTCATTTTTAGTTTTTTTTATCTCTATCGTCATAAAGTCCATTCCCGCGTTTTGAAGAATCGAAATTAACTTATCGTCGCCCCACTCCACAAAATGAAGTCCCTCTTTGTCCAACTCTTCGAGCATTCCCATCGACACGAAATGTTCCACTCCATGATTGTAGACGTCATAGTGAAATATTTTATCTCCGTAGCGTTGTTGCAGTGAAAACGTGGGAGAAGTCACGTCTTCGAAATAGCCCAACTCTTTTGCCATGGCTTTAACGAAAGTTGTTTTTCCCGCCGCCAAATCGCCTTGTAAAATCACGACGCCATTGGAAAACTCTTTACGTATCTCTTTAGCCAATGAGTCAAGTTTATCTAATTCTAAATTGTATTTTTTCATAACTTGTTTGATATTTCTATAATCTGTTTTAGTTTTTTCTTCGCCCTAGCGTTTGTTATGGCTTCGCGAGCCATCTCTAGTCCATCTTGCATATCGCGGGCTAGTCCATCCACAAAAAGAGCCGCCGCGGTGTTTATAAGCACCACGTCTCTTTGCGCGTCTGTCGATCTCGAGTCAAATATATTTCTAAGTATTTGCGCATTTTGTAACGCGTTGCCACCTATGATTGATTTGAGTGGCGCTTTTTTTATCCCATACTCTTGCGGATCTATCTCAAACTCGCGACTTACGCCGTCTTTGAGCAACGCCGCGTATGTGACGTCGCTCACGCTTATCTCGTCCATGCCCTCTTTTGAGCTTACCACCATAGCGCAAGTCGCGCCGTTGATTTTAAGCGCTTCAAGCATCTTGGGAACGAAAGCTTTGTCAAAAACGCCAAGCATGGACTTTTGCGCTCCGGCGGGATTTGTAAGCGGTCCCAAAATGTTAAAAATCGTTTTGTCGGGTATGCTCTTTCTAACTGGCATGATAAACTTCATGGCGGGGTGATGGTTTTGAGCGAACATAAAAGTAAAACCCGTCTCTTCTAAAAGCTTTGCAGTGTTACGTACGCTTAAATCTAGTCTAACGCCAAGAGCTTCAAACATGTCCGCGCTTCCACTTTGCGAGGTTACGGAGCGACTTCCATGTTTTGCGACCGTCGCCCCGCATGAAGCGACTAAAAGAGCGACTGTAGAAGAGATGTTAAAAGAGCCGATTTTGTCTCCTCCCGTTCCTACGACGTCTATCGCGTTTTTGCGAAGTTCATCCGAGATGGGAAGAGGAATCGCGAAATCTCTCATAACTTCCGCCGCCGCTGCGATTGTTTCGACGCTCGTATGTTCGTCAAGCGTCACGTCCAACAAGAACTCTCGCATCTTTTCATCGCTCATTTCATGGTTGAAAAGAGATGTAAACTCCACTTTTGCCTTTTCGTAATTCATGACACTTCCTTGACGTACTCGTCTTGCAATGATTTAGGAGTTGACTTTGTCGTGGGGATTTTAAGAACTTCATACTTTCTCACGACTTCGAGATAATTGATGGTGACGACGCTGCCAACTTCTACGTTTTTACTAGCCTTCGCCACTACGTCGTTGACAAGCACTACGTTGTTGCTTATCATGTCTTGCGCGACGGAACGGCGTTTTGTTATGTTTACCGAATTTAAAAATTTATCTATTCTCATTGTTTGGTTTTCCAAATAATTTTTATTTATTGTATGCAAATAAAACTGAAAGAAATGTAAGAAAAAAGAAAAGTTGGAACATTTTTTGCATTATCGGGGATTCTTCACGTAAAAGCGATAGATAATTAAGTATTTGTTATATAATTACATTCAAAAATAGCAAGGATTATCATGAGCGAAGAAGAAAAAAACAAGAACAATCCACTTCATGGAGTGAAGTTGCAAGAGATTTTGGAGAGTTTGGTCAAACGTTATGGCTGGGAAAAGTTAGGAAAAATTATCGACATAAGATGTTTCTTATTCGACCCTAGCGTAAACTCAAGTTTAAAGTTTTTGAGAAAAACTCCTTGGGCTAGAACTAAGGTTGAAGAGTTGTATATAAAGATGATAAAAAAGGAGAGCTAAACGCTCACCTCCAAATGATTTTA
>CALDOC010000207.1 GCA_937914675.1 uncultured Sulfurimonas sp. | reverse complement strand
AAACGTCGCTTTATCCGCTCAAACGATAATGGACAAAGAGGAGACTTCGCTTCTAAGCGCGACGAACTTGACGATCAACTCGGCGAACGTGGGAACTCAAGCGAACAGCTTCAACGCGGCGATAGAGAGTTTGACTCTCACCGACGCGAAAGACGTTTATTTAACCGAGAAAGACAATCTCTCCATCGCCAAAGCGAACGCGCAGAGTATGACTCTTAACGCGAAAGACGTCACAATCTCGGGACTTACGAGCGTGACGAACTCTCTCAACGTTCAAGCCGCGGATTTAGTTGTAAATGGCGCAATGGCGTCTGGGGGTGGCGTGACGCTTAACGCAAACAGCGTGACGCTCAACAGCGACGTCATGACAACGAGCGGAGAGATAAAAATCGTCGCTACGACGGGCGCTATAACTCAAAACGCAAATCTTAAATCCAACACGGGTAACATTATCGTCAAGGCTGAAAATGGTTCCGTCGTAATGGCTCAAAACGTCGTGACTTCAACCACTGACGCAGACGTCATTTATAAAGCCAAGAGCGATTTAGGCATATCAATCATCCATACGAACAGTGGAAACGTTGAGTTGAGCGTATTCAAAGATGGGCATATTCGCGATGTTAACCATGACAATCTCAGCAACGTAACGGCAAAGCGATTAAACGTTATCGGTAGAGGCTCCGAGTATTATGGTCAAGCGCTCCAAGGTGAAAATTTTGCGGATATTTTTAAAGAGACCATAGAGGTTAACGCAGCGGTTATTTATACGGCCATTCCACAAGAAGTCGTGAGTCCAACGCTAAAATATACAGAGGGCGATTTGCCAATTCTAGGAATCTTTGGTTATGAAGACGCAGAACATTGGTCTCTACAGTTTGTGAGTTTAGAGCGTCCAATAGGCTCCACGACGCATATAATCTTTAATCAAGAGGAGCAAACAGAGCGCTATCAAGAGATCTATCAATGGTTGCCTATTTATGAAATTATTCCAACTATAGAGAGTAAAGCCGATGCGACAACTCCTTTTAATGGCGCTTCACTTCATTTTGGAGTGAGGGCAGGAAGCGAGATTATGAAGACTCAAGAAACAAATGGCGACTCTTTCTTAGAGTTTGCAACTTTGAAATTTGAAAGTAGAGGATTATTGGATATGAATCCAGTTAATAATCAAGATTTTAATATGTTTAGAGTGATACCAAGGTTTAACCTCTCAAGCGCAAATAGTAACCTGTTTTTTGAAGAAGAGTTTGTATTTGAATACTGGATAGAGGAGATAGCTTTATAATGAAAATGAAAATCATGGCATTAGGCGCAACGTTGCTATTTGCAGGGTGTGGCACTGAAGATTCACAAGAGGTGAATCTTTACAAGTCTAAAAATTCCTTGGGTTATTATGGCGCCATGGTTTTGTTTGAAAATCTACTTGTTTCTGGAGTTTGGGCGCAATATGAGTTTGAAAACAATAGTACCACGACGCTCAAGGCCGACGCCGCCTTTAAGCATAAGTTTGACGACGCGGGAATAAGGTACATTCAAGTCCCTATTTTGGGAGAGACTTGGTATCCAATAGGGGAGTATGGCGTAAGCGCGGATGGATCGAAGATACTGTTTCCCGAGGGAAACAACTCAACGGGCTATTATCAATACTTTAGTCAATATGACGTGAACTGTTTTGAAATAGGGCAATTTAAAAGCATGGAAACAAATTTGACGTTAACCGATACCTATGTGTTTTGCAAAGAGTATTAGAGAACAAAAAACTATAAGGAAATAAAAATGAGAAAGATGGTGAGCGTTTTATTGATAAACAGCGCAATATATTCTTTGAACGCGTCAATGGCAACGGCTACAGTTACGTCACGGGTAAGAGCGGAGCCCTCAATACATAGCAAAACGGTGACTATGCTAAATAAAAATAGTCATATAGAAGTTTTATCTCATGAAAACACCCCCGATGGGGATTGGTGCGGAGTGCCAAGCGGTTATGTGTTTTGCGAACTTTTAAACATAGAAGAAGAACCGGTAGTGGTTGCGGTTCAAGAGAAGACGCAGGCGCCACTTAGCGTAACGGATGCGAACGCAACCGATGTCAACGTTACAAACGCAGCGCTTGAAAATACTCAAGAGAGCGTTGCAATCCTCAATGAGACGCTCAAAGAAAATATCGCCGTTGTCCAAGAGGCAGAGATAGACGATGGATTGACGCATATTGACGTCACCATGCAGGAGTTTATCAATGAAGTGGTGCAACGCAACTCCAATATGCTTTATGAGAGACTTCAAACGGGTATTGTCGACTCCAAAGTAAAGTATGAAGAGGGGATATTCGATACTCAATTTTCACTCTCGGGCAAGCATCAAGACATTCATACTCCAAACAATACGGAACAGGTTTTAGTAAGAGGAAATTTAGGCACGAACATAGAAAATTCCAATATGATTCAAACCTCAGTGAGTGGGCTTTTAAAACCAGGTACGCAGTGGAGTACGGGGTTGGTATATAATCAGCGCAGTAGTAACTTGATAGACAAATATAAAAACTATGACAAAGAGTACGATTCAAACTTAGAGTTTTCTCTTAGACAACCTCTACTCAAAGGTTTTGGCGAAGACATTACGATGTCAAACTACTATATAGCCAGAGCTGATCAGCGCATCAATGAACAAGAGTATAAGAAAAAGCTTATGGACGTTATGGGAATGGCCATCTATACGTACTGGAAGCTTTATGGCGCGCAAAAGTTATATGATAGTTGGAACGAATCACTCAAAGCCGATAAAAAACTGTTGTTGGTTATAGAAGAGAGATTTAAAAATGGCGACGCTGCAAAAACAGAGGTTTTAGAGGCAAAAAGCGACATCTTATACCGTGAAGCCGAAGTTATTAACATGAGAACAAAATTAAAAGAGGTACATAATGATATGCTTACGCTTTTAAACGTTCCCGTTAATCAAAATGAAGCTATTAAATTTACGCTTTTAGATAAACCAGACGTAAACGGTAGCGAAGAGCTTTTGACGCTTGAGGAATATTTTCAAATCTCTTTGGAAAATTGGCCAGAATTTATGATTACAACCGAGAAGATAAAAAGAGAAGAGATCAAAAAACGTTACGCCCAAAATCAAACAAGCGCGCAGTTGGATTTAACCGCAAAAGCGTGGTTGTCGGGACTAGACGACAATGGAAGAAACGCTCTGCGTGACACCGTTAAAACAGATTTTACGTCTTGGTATGTGGGATTTGAGTATAGCGTAGCGCTCTTTGAAGATCACAAAGCTATAAATCAGGTTAAAATATCTCGACTACAAAAACAACAGATTGAGTTAGAGTATCAGTCACTCTACAAAGGTCTTTATAACGCGCTCTCTACGAAACTGACAAAGGTTATAGACTCTAAAAACCAATTAACGCTTTACTTAGACGCTTTAGAGATAAAAGACGAGTTGCTGACGTACACGAGAAATAAACTTGAAATGGGCGAAGCTAGCGTGAGAGAGCTTATTTTGCAAGAAGAGGATCAGATAAATTATCACAGAAAAATGTTTCAGACTATGTTAGATTGGAAATATGCGCAAATTGCTTTGGATAAATCGGTAGGGACGCTATTTGATAAATACTACTCTTTTGATGATATAAAACAATTGCAACCAACTCGTTACGATGACGTTTTGACAAATGACGCCTTTGGTCAAAGAGAGAGCAAGGGCGAGCTTATGGCTGAAATATCTCTATTTTACGATAAAGAGAGTGATTTTGAAAAGAGCTTAAAAGAAAAATAGATAAACTAAGGATAACGTTTGAAATTTATAGTGTTGATTACTCTTATAAGTGGTGTCATGATGGCACAAGGTAGCGCGTTTATCGGTCTCATTAAACCGATATACGATATTAAACTCAGCGTTGCAGTTGACGCTAGCGTCAAAAAGATACTCTTAAAAGAGGGTGACGTTGTCAAGAAAGATCAAACGATTATATACCTCAATGACGAACTTCAATCCCTTGAGACGAGCCGTAGACTATTAATATATGAAGATAACAGCAAGGCCGAAAGTTTAAAAGAAAATTTGGTAATCATGAAAAACCTCGTAGAAGCAAAAGAGAGATTGTACACAAAAACCAAAGCTGTAAGTTTGAACGATTTAAATCGTTTAAAGATGCAGTATATCAATCTAAAAAGTGAATATGAAATTGATTTAGAGAGTAAAAAGCGTGAGAACATAGAGTATCAAATAGCCAATACCGTCTTAGAGTATTATAAAATTAAATCTCCAATTACTGGAATAATCACAGAGATTAAACCAAGCGTTGGAGAAAGGTTACAGACAAACAGTGAGATCGTTCGTATCGTAAACGTTGACGTTTGTTACGTTGAACTTGATATTGATAGCAACCTATTAGATGAGATAGATAAGAAAAAATCCGTCGTAGTAGAGGTAGAGAGGGCTGGTAAAATTATCAAAAAAAAAGGGAAAATAGAGTTCGTATCGGTGATCGCGGACAACGCGAGTGGATTGGTAAGAGTTAAAATCTCTTTTGACAACAAAGATAAAGCGGTTCTCCCCGGAGTAACCGCTAAAATAACGTTTTAAGACAAACAATGTATAAAATTAAAGATAAAAGCGACACAAAGGCTATTTTAAACAATTTATCAGAGCTTCGTTTCACTCATGAGAGCGAAGAGGATTTTTGGATTTATTATTTAGAAAACATTCTCGCGTTAACTAAGAGCAACGTTGCTTTTGCGTTGATAAAAGAGCAAGAGTCATGGTCGTTAAAAAGAGAAAAAATAAATAATGGCGATATTGAGAACTCTAAAGACGCGATTTTAAAAACGGGAGTTTTTTTAGCTCAAAGAGCGTTGGGCAATGTTTTTGCTTATGAAAAATTCAATGACGCAAACCACAAAATAAACAATCACTCCATTGTGGCGCTAGAGTTAAAAGAGAGTCAAGAGAATCAAAAAATGGCACTCTTGTTACTCCTCTCTCATGAGAGTCAAATAGAGTTTAGCAACATGATTTTACGTACCTCTTTAGTAAACGACGTCCCTAAAGACTACTATCTGCGTCTTGCCTCCAAAAGCCAAACAAACGCCGTTTTAGCTCCAAGCGTAACGACTGAACCCTCTAGCGAGTCGGCGCTTTCGCATGTCTTAGAGATGTTAAACGCCATCTTGGACGAAAAGAATTTTCTATTGGCGTCGATGAAGATAGTCGATGAATTTGCAAATCGCTATAACTGTTCTAAAGTGACTTTGGGTTGGGCGGAGGACTTTTACGTAAAACCAGTCGCCATAAGTCATGTAGAAAACTTTCAAAAGTCTAGCCACGCGGTAAGTACGTTAGAGGCTATTTATGAAGAGTCTTTTGATCAAGACGAAGAAATTTTTTATCCCAAAGACAGAGATGGGGTACTCATAACCACGTCTCATGAAAGATACGCGTTTGAAAACAATTTGGCGAGCCTGTACTCATTTCCAATACGACTAAAAAATGAAAACATAGGCGTTGCGAGTTTTGAAAAAATAGACGCGACGCTCACGCAAAAAGAGTTGGAGACCATCAGATTGTCGCTCAACTATATCGCTCCCATCTTCAATGACGTATACAAAAAAGACAAAAACGTCTTTCAAAGGTTGTTCATGAGTTTAAAAGAGGGTTCAAAAACTATTTTTGGTCCACAAAAAAGTTTACAAAAACTCTCCGCCTTGCTAGTTTTAGTCGTAATTTTAATCGTCATGTTTGGAAAATTGCCATATAAAGTCGAGGGAGTGACAACGATTAAAACAGATGACATATCCTATCTCTGCGCGCCTTATGACGGCATTATTGAAAAAGTGAACATTGACAATGGAGACAGCGTCTCCTTGGGTGATTTGTTGGTTGAATTTGACACGGAGGAGCTCTCCTTTAAACGTTTAGAGATTAGCTCTGAAATCGTCAAATACAACCGTGAAACCGAAAAAGCCAGAGCGAGTAGATCTTTGGCCGAGATGAAAATATCTTTAGCGAAAAAAGAGCAAGCCATATCTAGTTTAAACAGAGTGGAGTACTATATGTCGCAGTCAAAAATCAAAGCTCCCTTTTCTGGAATTATCGTAGAGGGAGAGCGAGAGAAGTTAAACGGCGCGCCTTTTTCAAAGGGCGATATTATTATACAGATTGCGAATTCAACCAACCTCTACGCAAAGATAAAAATTTCAGAAGAGGATATTGATGAAATCAAACTTGGTCAGATTGTTGAAATCAATCTTTTAAGCCGTCCCGAGGAGCGCTTCATGGGGATAATTGACAAAATCATTCCAATGGCAAACGTTGACGACGTCAACGGTAACGTCTTTGGCGTGAACGTTCTCTTCACCAGCGAAATTCAAAAGTGGATGCGACCCGGAATGAGCGGTTTGGCAAAGATAGAGATAGAGGAGCGTTCAATACTTTGGATATTGACGCATAAGCTCTCGGACTACTTTAGAATGTATTTTTGGTATTAAGATGGCTGGAAATATTTTTAGCGACTCATGGTATAAAGTCGCGAAACTGCAAGTTTCATTAATCTTTAACATTCATGTAAAAAAGCAAAATTACAGAGGTCAAAACTGGTATATTTTAGAAGACAATTACAATAACCAATTTTATAAAGTAACTCCAGAAGCCTACGCGTTCATCATGCGTCTAAAACCTAGCAAAAGCGTGGAAGAGGTTTGGGAGTCATGTCTGCTTATCTGCCCAGAATCGGCTCCAACGCAGGATGAAGTAATTCATATCTTAATGAGTCTGCATCATAAAAATCTGCTCTATTTTAAAAACAAAGCTGATAATTTACAGCTTCATGAACGATTTTTAAAGAGAAAAACCAATGAGCTCAAAGGGCAACTTTTTTCATTCATGTATCTTAAAATTCCATTGTGGAATCCTGATTATTGGCTTGATTCGGTAAAGCCATTGATAAACTCAATTTTCTCCACGAAGTTCATCGTGGTTTGGTTTATAACTCTATTTTTTGGAATTAAGGCGATTTTAGAAAACTATACGGAGTTATACTCGCAATCGCAAGGGATGCTCTCTCCCAATAATTTGATTTTATTAACGCTCTCCATACTCTTTTTGAAAATTTTACATGAGTTTGGTCATGCCATGATGGTGAAATTTTTTGGCGGCAAAGTCACGAGTATGGGTCTTATGTTACTGGTTTTTACCCCTATACCTTTTATGGACGCCACGCAAAGTTGGTTGTTTCGTTCCAAATACAAAAGAGCGTTGGTTGGCGCGGCGGGCATGATGGTCGAGCTCTTTTTTGCAGCTTTGGCGGCGATAGTCTGGGCAAACAGTGGCGATGGACTTTTGCATAGCGTAAGTTTTAATCTGATGGTCGTTGGTTCAGTCTCTAGCGTTATGTTCAATGGCAATCCGCTTTTAAGATTTGACTCCTATTTTATACTCTCAGACCTCATAGAGATACCAAATCTTTATGAGCGTTCAAAAAAACAGTGGTACTATTTAGTGGAAAGATATATCTTTAGAATAGAGAATATCGCCCCGATAAGCGACAATCTACGAGAATCGACTTGGCTGTTTTTATATGGAATATCGAGTTTTTTTTATAGATTGTTGGTCGCTTTCATCATTGCGATATTTATCTCCGACCAATGGTTTTTCTTGGGGGTTTTGGTTGTTCTCATCTCTTTGTATCTATGGGTTGTAAAACCATTCACAACTTTTCTTTATTATCTAATATCAAGCAATAAGTTATACAAAACAAGGGCGCGCGTCGTCGCTATCACTCTTTTTTTTATGACTCTCTTTATAGTTTTGATAGGCGTTATTCCTTTCGTCTTTTCCATAGAAGCAAAAGGCGTTTTATTGGCTAACGACTCTAAGACGCTCTATGTTCCCACAGCGGGGTATCTCTCTGAAGTATTGGTGAAAAATGGAGAAACGGTGGATGCGAATCAGACAGTGGCGATTTTAAAAAATGAAGAGTTGGAGTTTGATTTGCAAAGCGTGGAAGCTTCCATCAATGAGTCAAACGCCTATATGCTAAACGCGAGAGAAAAAGAGATAGCGGACATTCTGCCGATCAAAAAGCATATCGCGCTTCTTGAAAATAAGTTAAAAATTTTACAAAAACAGAAAAGTGAGTTAATCATCAAGTCACCCATCGCGGGTACGTTGATTATAGAGAATCTACAGCCATACGTAAATACATGGTTCTCTCGCGCTAGAAAGATAGCCACGATTCTGCCAAATAAAGATTTCCATTTTCAGGCGGTAGTTTTACAAGAGGAGGCGTATAATCTCTTTCAAACCGAGACTTTGCGCGCTAGCGTTAAACTCTATGGAATGGCGGAGGAGACTTTGCAAGTCAGCTCGGTGCAAGTTATTCCGTATCAAAAAAACGAGCTGCCATCCGCTGCGCTTGGATGGCTGGGCGGCGGTGACATCGCCGTGTCTCAAAGTGACCGTTATGGCACCAAAACCATAGAGTCTTTTTTTGAAGTTCGCGCGGATCTTGGAAAAAACGACGCGCTCAACCATTACAATGGACGCTCTGGAATTTTAAAGATTAATTTGGCGGAGCTAACCATCGCTCAAAGAGTCATATTAAGCGTCAAGCAGACTATGCAGAAACGTTATAAGCTTTAGATTATGAAAGAGTATTACAAACAGATAATCAAACCTGACGAGAAGAGACTCTACAAAGGTCTGGACTCTTTTACAAATAAAACGATTGGGCGCGTTAAAACTCTTCTAAATCGTCCATCAAAGTTAAGAGTTCAGGCGAAAAAAATCTTTGATTTGTCCTTTGAGTATGAATATTTGGATGAAGAGCGGTTTGCGGAAAAAGTATCGGAGTATAAAAATAAATTTCGATTACAAAAGATAAAAAGCGACGAAGAGTTTCATGAGGCTTTTGCGTTAGCGGTAGAAGCGGCTTTTCGAATACTCAACAAAAGAGCCTATATAGTCCAAATCATGGGCGCGTTGGCTTTGGTTAAAGGGTACGCCATAGAGATGTCAACGGGTGAGGGTAAAACTTTAACCGCGACAATTGCCGCGATAGCGCTGGCGTGGCGTGGCAAACCCGTACATATCATTACGTCCAACGACTACTTAGCCAAACGCGACGCTGAAAATATGAGAGAAGTCTATAGATACTGCTCTATAAGCGTTGGACACGTCATAGGGACTATGCGGACGCAAGAGAGAAGAGAGAATTACTCTCATGACATTACCTACACGACGAGCAAAGAGGTTTTGGCGGATTTTTTACGAGATAGAATGCTAGAGAGCCAAGAGTACAATATCAATAATTTATTGATAAACAAGATTACAAACAAGTCGATACCAACCGAGTACGTCTTACGAGGTTTGGCGATTGCAATTATTGATGAAGCCGATAGCGTTTTATCAGATGAAGCGACAACCCCGCTCATTATCTCTGCGCAAGGTGAAAATAAAATTTTAAAAGAGTCAACGGCTTTAGCGTATGAGATAGCTTCAAGTTTTGTTAAGGAGAGAGACTATACGGTACATGAACGCTATCATGAGATAGTGTTGACAAAAGAGGGTTCGCAGTTAGTCAAAGATAAAACCGCGACTCTTGCTCCCATTTGGCATCAAAAAGATAGACGCGAATTTTTGATTAAACAAGCGCTATTGGCAAAAGAGGTCTATCATCTGCACAAACACTATGTGATTGTAGAGGGTAAAATCCTAATAGTGGATGAAAAAACAGGGCGAGTCATGCATGGAAGGAGTTGGGGAAATGGTTTGCATCAGGCCATAGAAGCCAAAGAACGCGTAGAGATAACCGACCCGACGACGACATTTTCAAAAATGAGTTTTCAACGCTTCTTTAGATTTTACAAACATCTTTGCGGGATGAGCGGAACTTTGCATAGCTTGAGTCATGAATTTTGGGATATATACAACCTCTCCATCATAAAAATACCAACGAGATTACAATCAAAGATGAATATTTTACCAGAGCGGATTTTTTTAAATCATCAAGAAAAAATAGATGAATTGATTGAATATATAAAACTTTTAACAAAAAAGAGGGTACCGGTTCTTGTTGGAACGCAAAGTATCAAAGAGAGCGAAGAGTTGTCGATGCGACTTATGGAAGAAAATATACAATGCGCAACGCTCAACGCGTTGCATGACGAGCTTGAAGCGGAGATAATCAAAGAGGCTGGTTTGCAAAATAGGGTGACGATAGCGACTAACATGGCGGGACGCGGAACGGACATACACATATCTCCAGAGGTAGACGCCATAGGCGGTCTTCATGTAATCATCACTCAAAAAGACACATCAAAAAGAATCGATTTTCAGTTTTACGGAAGAGCCGCAAGGCAAGGCCAAAACGGCGAAGCGGTGGCTTTTTTATCTTTAGAGGACGAGATGTTAAACAACTATCTTCCTAAAAAGTTGAAACTATTTTTTGAGTCCAATATCCAAAAAGCTTATGTTAAAAAGATAATAGCGCGCTTTTATCGACACTATCAAAATAGAATTCAAAGAGAGACTTCCATAGTAAGGCAAAAAAGACTTTTTCAAGAGTTTGACGTCGATGATTCCATGTCGTTTACGCTAAGAGCGTAAATTTAATAAGATTAAAACCCTTTATTTTGCAAAAACCGTTCAAACTCCGTCGAAGGAAGCGGTTTGCTAAAATAATACCCTTGCGCTTCGTTACATCCGTGCAGGCGCAAAAACGCCAACTGTTCGGCGGTCTCCACCCCTTCGGCTATCGTTTGCAATCCGAGGTTGTGCGCCATATCGATGATGGCGCTCACGATGGCGCGGTCGTCGGAATCTTCGGAGATATCGCGAATAAACGATTGGTCTATTTTTAGTTTGTACACTTTGAACTGTTTGAGATAGCTTAGCGAAGAGTAGCCCGTGCCGAAATCGTCGATTGACATGCGGATTCCTTTTTCATGCAATCTGTTCATGACGTTAATTACCGACTCTGGATCATGCATCGTAACGGCTTCGGTGAGTTCCAATTCCAAATATTGAGGCGGCAATTGCGCTTGTTTCAAAACGTCCGTAACCAGCGTAAGCAAATTTTTCTCCCGAAACTGTATCGCGGATAAATTCACGGCGATTATCATAGGGGCGAATCCATCATCTATCCACTTTTTCGTTTGTTTGATTGCGGTGCGAAGAACCCACTCCCCAATTTTAACGATTTGACCGCTACTTTCGGCTATTGGAATGAATTCGGCTGGAGAAACCATTCCTAGTTCCGGATGCTTCCATCGCAACAACGCTTCGGCTCCTATAACGCGACCATCTTCGATGGCGACTTGGGGTTGGTAATAGACTTCAAGTTCGTTTCGCTCCAAGGCATGGCGCAACGCGTTCTCTAGTTTGAGGTTGCGAGCCAAATTCAACTGCATCTCTTGCGTAAAGAAATGAAAACCGTTTCGGCTACTATTTTTAACTCTATACATAGCGGTGTCGGCGTTTTTTAGCAGCGTTTCGAAGTCTTCGCCGTCATTGGGATAGATTGCGATGCCGATTGATGGAGTTATGGTCAGTTCGTTGTTCGCGATTAGGGAAGCTTTTGAAATTTCCGCGATTAGTTTTGTGGCGACATGCATGGCCGCGTTTGAATCGGTATTTGGAAAAAGCATAATAAACTCGTCGCCTCCCAATCGCGATACGGTGTCTTCGTCGCGGATGGCGCTCTTAATGCGTTTGGCCATTTCTATGAGAACGCCGTCTCCGATAGTGTGCCCCAAGGTGTCGTTGATGTTTTTAAAATTATCGAGGTCTAGGAACATCACCGCCAAATATTCGCTATTGCGTTGCGACATATTGAGAAGGTATTTGACTCTATCATAGAGCATAACGCGATTGGGCAAGCCGGTCAGTTGGTCGAAATGAGCGAGGTTTTCAATGTACGACTCGACTCTTTTTTTATCCGTTAAATCTTCTTTAATCGCCATGTAATTAGTGATTTTTCCATTGGCTTGTTTGACGGGAGAAATGGTTGCCGATTCGACGTAGACGCTTTGATCTTTGCGACGATTGACAAATTCCCCATGCCACACGTCCCCGCGCGTCAAATGAGCCCACATATCGTCGAACGTCGATTGAGGCGTTTGGCCAGATTGTAATATGCGCGGATTTTGACCTAGCGCTTCGTCCATGCCGTATCCGGTCACGGTGGTGAACATGCCGTTTACGTATTCTATCTTTCCCTCAAGATCGGTAATAACGATTGAATTTGGGCTTTGTTCAACGGCCAAAGAGAGTTTGAGCAGCGCGTCGGAAGAGAATTTTTGTTCGGAGACGTCTTGAATGGTGCCTATCATTTTTAGAGGCGACCCTTCGCTATCGAATTCAAGTTTTCCCAAACCATGCACCCAATGCGTAGATTGATCGTCTTGACGAACGATGCGATACTCTTGGTCGAACGCTTGACTCTTGGCAAGCACTTCGTTTTTAAAGTAGCGTTCCATATGTAGACGCTCATCGGGGTGAATCAAAGCTTCCCATCCCGTTATGGAGCGTTCGTAGTTCGCGTCTATTCCAAACAAGAGATCCAGCGTCTCCGAACTTGTCCATGTCCCTGTGCTTAAATTAAGAACGTAGCTTCCCAAACCCGCTATCTTTTGAGATTCGTTGAGGAACTTTTCGCTTTCAAGCAAAGCGGTCGCTATCAGTTTCTGCTCAGTAACGTCTTTTGCGAAAGCGGCGAGAGATTCCATAACGCCGTCTTCGTTATATACGGGATAGCCATGGAAAGAGTAATGGATTCCATTCCAGTTATCTTCAAAATCCGCGCTTTTCTCTGTGCGAAAAACTTCTTCAAGTTCTTCTCTTCTTCGCAGCGCCACGTCTAAAGGAATAAAATCAAAAAAAGATTGACCAATCAGCTCATCCCCGTTTTTTCCAAATCTCCGCGCTCCCGTAACGTTGATCATTAAGATGGCGCCGCTTTGATCAAGGAGGAAAACGCTTTCTTGCGTGGCGTCAAGAATGGCCCTCATCTTTAAGTCGCTTAGTTTGAGATTTTTATCGCTTGTTTTAACTTTGTCCGCAAGAACTTGTTTCTCTTGTTTGAGATCACTGTTCACGCGTCGTAAGCGCCAAGTCAGAAAAGGGAGGCTGAGAACGATAGTGCCAAAAAGGCGAAGTAAAAGTTCTAACGCTTCTTCTCGCAACTGTTTATTGATAGTATCGATTTGGATATCCGCCCCTATGACGTAACTGTTGCCGTTTGGGCTTTTCATGGGAATAAAAACGCTCCGAAACGTTCCCCACTTGTCGGTATATTGGTCATAACTTGTTTGACGAGTTTGAAAAACTTCTTTTAACGTATCGCTAGCGTCGCTATATTCGTCAAAATAGAGGGTTAAATTGACCCCTGTTTCGCGTTCTTCGTCGGTCGCGCTAGAACTCGTAAAATGGATTTTGTCGTTTCTTTGAACTACCGAATAGACGTAAATCACTCGCATGCTCTTGGCAAGCTCGCTTAATTGGGCAATATTGCGTTTGTCTTGGGTTTGCTCAATGGACGTCGAGTCAAGAGCCATGTCATGAAATTCCGGGGTGAGTATTGCGTCCGTTGTCTTCGCGGAGACAAGAAGTCTCTCGTCGATTTGTTGATGCAGCGTCGCTTTATGGTGTTGATATTCGGAATAGCTAAAAAAAACAATCCCTAGAATGAATAGACTAAAAGTCCCAAGAAGTATAAACAAATTGCTTCTATTTTTCATATGAAATCCCTTTCCTTGGCCATTTTAATTATCAAAATACATCCTGTACGTAAAAGATTATGTTTAAAAAAATTATATCTATTCATTCTTAATTGTAAGAGGTGGAAGTTTTTTTGTGTGTATGTTTTATCATATTAGCCAAAAAATCGGCTTCGCGGGTTTCTAAACTCTTCGATTATGGTCTCAAGCGAAACGACCTCTTTGCGACGCGCGACGTCTACGCCTAAATCGTTTAGTATTTTAAGCGTCGTTTGGACGTACTCGTTGAATTTTTCGGCTATAACTTCGCTTAGTCCTATGAAAACGTCTATCTCTTTTGGCACAATGCCTAAAACGCTCGACTTTGGAATTTCCTTTCCCATAAGCTCAAGAATGTCAAAACATTGGATTACGCCCATTTCGTGAGCGCCGCCGGAGTTGAGTCCGTAGCCCGTGAGTTCGTCCGATGGTATGTGGTAAACGCTGCCCGCTTCGTCGTCTATCTCGATGGCGTCCAAAAGTAAAATATATCTATATTCCATAAAGAGATTGAGAAGATTGACGCCTTCGACCCCGCCGTTTAGTATGTCTACGCTTGGCGAAAAAGTATAGTTTCTTTCCAAGTACGAAGTCGCGTAAATCGCCACTCCGTCGTCTTTTTCGAGTACGTTCCCCACTCCCAAAATCGCCATATTTTTCATTGTTTTCCTTTAAAAAACTCTTTTGCGAGCGACTCTATCGCTTCTTCTTTCTCGTGATTGTTCTAAAAGCATATAAGAACTCAATGATTTTATCTTTCTTTTACGTAATATAGTATAAACTCCTTGAAAATGAATTTATACTCACTCATTAGAGGGTCGCTTTATGGAAATAGGTTTGATTATTATATTTTGGTATGGAGTTCTTCACGCGTTTGGACCCGACCACTTGAGCGCTATCGCCGATTTTTCGATAGGCAAGTCGATGAAGAAAACTTTGCTAGTGACGCTCGCGTTCGCGTTTGGACATGGTCTTATGCTTTTCATTTTCGCGAAACTGTTGAGCGAGTACGGACTTCCCGAATCCATAACGGCTTACGGCGACATGATATCTTCGTCTCTCATCATCGGCGTTGGCGTTTATCTTCTTTATATGGCCTTCACCGAAAAAATTCACGTAAGCAAACACATGCATGAAAATAAAGAACACATTCACATCTATTTTGGAAAATCGCACTCTCACGAGACGAACGCCACCGTCGGAGCGGGCGCGTTGAGCGTGGGCGCGCTAATGGGAATAGGCGGCGTTAGAGGAATGTTGGCGACGCTTGCAACGTTGCGGGGGAACTCGCTCGATTGGACGATGATACTCGCGTTCGTCGCCGGCGTTTCTTTGGTGTTCGTGAGTTTTGGAGCGACCATTCTTTTCGTAAATCGAAGTTTGCTCACCAACCTAGTCAACGTTCGCAGAGCGTTTGCGACCGCCGGAGCCATCTCCGTGGCGGTCGGCGCGAATATGTTTTTCGCCTAAGAAATCAAAAAAAAGGATACCAACTCAGTTGTCGGTGGAGCCTATTTTTAGAGTTAAACTAGAGATAAAGGGAGTCGTCCAAGGCGTTGGATTTCGCCCATTCGTTTACAAGCTCGCGCTAAAAGGCGAGCTAGTCGGTTACGTCTTGAACAATGGTTCGGGAGTGGTCGCCGAGGTGGAGGGAGAGAGAAAAAACATAGAGGCTTTTTTGGCGGATTTGGAACTTTTCGCGCCGCCGTTGTCTCGCATAGACTCAGTGACGACTCGGGAAATAGATCCAAGAAGCGAAGTCGCCTTCGAGATAAAGACCTCAAAAGCGACTTCGGCGAGCGCGATGGTTTCTCCCGACGTCTCTGTCTGCGACGATTGTCGGGAAGAGATGAGAGACCCAAAAAATCGCCGACATGAGTATCCGTTTATAAACTGCGTCAATTGCGGACCGAGATACACGATCCTAAAAAGACTTCCCTACGATAGAGCCAACACCTCTATGTCGGAGTTTGAAATGTGCGTCGACTGCCAAGAGGAGTACGAAGACCCCGTGGATCGGCGCTATCACGCGCAGCCAATCGGTTGTCGCAAATGCGGGCCGAAGCTAAAACTCGTCAATAGTTCCGGCGAAGTTCTCGCGGAGGAACGCCTCGCCATCGCCAAAACGCGAGACTCTCTGGAGTGTGGCAAGAGCGTCGCCATAAAAGGCTTGGGCGGTTTTCATTTGGTCTGCGACGCCACGAACGAAGAAGCGGTGAAGAAGCTGCGTTTAAACAAAAACAGACCCACGAAACCGCTAGCCGTGATGTTCAAATCGATACAAGAGATTAAGAAAGTGGCGCTCCTTTCGCAAAAAGAGGAAGCGTTGATTCTCTCCAAAGAGCGACCAATCGTCATCGTGAGTAAAAAAGACTCGAATTACTTGGCTGCGTCCATCGCGCCAAACATAGACAAAATAGGCGTGTTCTTGCCATACGAGCCACTGCGAGAACTGCTTCTGGAGAAATTGGATTTTCCCATAGTGGCGACGAGCGCGAACTTGAGCGACGAGCCTATAATAAGAGACGAGAAAGAGTTGTTTGAAAAACTTTCCTTTGTGGTTGGCGAAGCTTTGACGCACGATAGGGAGATAGTAAACGCTTGCGACGACAGCGTTGCGAGAATCGCGGGGGAGGAAACTTTGACGCTTCGAATGGCTCGAGGCTACGCTCCAAAAAGCTTTCATCTCAAAAACGCGACGGGCAAAAAAATCTTGGCTCTCGGCGGACGTCAAAAAAGCTCTATGACGCTCGCGTTTGGAGAGAGCATGATACTCTCGCCTCACATTGGGGACTTAAACTCCATAGACTCCTTCGAGTATTTTTTAAGAACGATGGAGACCTTTAAAACTTTTTACGACTTCGAACCCGACGTAATCGTTTGCGACAAACACCCAAACTACGAAACGACGAAATGGGCGAGGGCGTACGCGAAAGAGAATCAAAAAATAGAACTCATCGAAGTGCAACACCACTACGCCCACGCTTTGGCTTGCATGGCCGAGTGTTCTTTGGACGAAAAAGCGTTGGCGTTTTGCTTTGACGGAACTGGATATGGCGAGGACGGTACGCTTTGGGGCGGAGAGGTTTTGCTGGCGAGCCCAAGCGAGTACGAGCGGGTTTGCCATTTCAAAGAGCTCACTCTGCTTGGCGGCGAGAAGGCGATCAAAGAACCAAGGCGCGTCGGCTTGGCTCTGCTTTTCGAGTGTTTCGAGTTGGATAAAATATTGGAGATGGACTCGGCCTTGGCTCGAAGTTTTTCAAAACAGGAGATAAAAACTTTTTACGCGATGTTCGCGAGAGGCGCGTCCTCGCCAAAAAGCTCCTCTATTGGGAGATTGTTCGATGGCGTCTTCGCTTTGAGCGGGTACGTCGAGAAACTTGGATACGAGGGAGAGAGCGGTTTGATCATGGAGTCTCTTTCTAAGTTTTCAAACGCTCTGGAGAGTTACTCGTATACGATTCAAAACGGAGTTATAGATTGGAGAGACATGGTTTGCGAGATTTTAGAGGAGGAGGACGCGAGCGAAATCTCTCTGAAATTCATAAATACGATAAGCAAAATCATTGTAGACGTAAGCGCGAAGTATCCCGGTTTGCCGGTAATCCTTAGCGGCGGCGTTTTTCAAAACGCGACGTTGGTCGCAAAGACGAGTCAAGCCTTCGCAAAAGAGAAAAGAAGATACTACGTTCAAGAGAAAACTCCAGTCAACGACGGCGGAATCTCACTCGGTCAAGCGTACTTCGCGCTTCATAACAAAGGATGAAAATGCAAAAGAAAATAGCTCTCATAGGTTCGGGAAACGCGTTTTTCAAAGACGAGGGAATAGGCCTTTACGCCGCGAAATACCTAAAAGAAAACTACGTTTTCACTCCAGAAGTGGAAATCGTGGACGGAGGAACGCTGGGCTTTAAGCTCATGCCGCTTCTTTTGGAGTTTGACGAGGTCGTTATCATCAACACGGCTTCGGACGAAGGCGCGAAAGTGGGCTCCATAAGCGTTAAAACCACGGACGAGTTTTTAGACGCAACGCTTATCAAAAAAACGGCGAACGAGGTCGAGATAGTCGAAATGCTTCAAATCTGCGCGCTGAGCGAGAACATGGCGGAGACGACCCTCATCAGCGTCGTCCCAAAAGACGTCGTTTCAGTCGAGGTCGGACTTAGTCTTGAGCTGAGAAACTCTTGGGACGCTTACGTCCACGCCGCGATTGAGAAACTAAAATCTTTGCGCGTGGAAGTGGAGAAAAAAGAGAAAGAGACGACCCTCGAGCAGATATTGGACATTTTCGCCAATCCAAGCGTCGAGTTTAATAGAGGGTTTTGATTTACAACTAATCAATGTGCGTATATGTCATCCGACAAACTTCGAAAAAAGTTTCGCCGGCGAAACTTTTTAAGGGATTTGTTTTTTCAAAAAAAAATAATAAAGTCTTATTCAAATTGGATTTAGAAAACTTAGACGCCGTCAATGAAGCAGTAACTCACTTGGAAGAGTTGCTTTTGGAACTAAAAAGCGTATGTGGATTGATGAGCCTTTGGAACTGACGCGGAATTTTCACCTTCTCTACAAATGCGATTATAGAAGTTTAAATGAAGCTTAACATAGTTAGCATGCGTCATGCATCTTGAAAGATTTAGTTTCTTATTTGTTGCTAAAAATGATCTAAAGGAAATACTATGAAAGTTTCAAAACTTGTTTTATCATTTATATTGAGCGCATCTCTATTCACTCAAATTCTATCGGCGCAGGTAGTTTCGACTGGCGCGATTCTTGGGCACTCTACAATGGCGTCGTCTAAAGAAAAACTTGTTCAGATTATCACCCGCCAAGACGTGGCGAAAAGATTTCAAGAGTTGGGCGTGGATTCCAAGGCGATTGAAGCTAGAGTCGCTTCCATGACGGATGAAGAAGCTTCAAAAATCGCGCTTCAGATTGATATGTTGCCAGCTGGCGCAGACGCGGGCGCGTCCGTACTTGGAACCATAGTTTTTATTTTTTTAGTTTTACTCTTTACGGACATTATTGGAGTAACAAAGGTTTTTAGCTTTACAAAATCCATAAACAACTAGTAAATTGAAAACAGCCAATTTTCTCTCTTTATTTTTTGCAGTGGCCATCTTGATTGTTTCAAGTGGTTGCATGCCTAAAAGTCCTCTGCCTTTAAACAATAATTACTCTTCGTACAAGATAGACGTTCCTTTTGTGGCTCCTCGTTCAAAACTTTGCGCTTCAACGTCCATAGAGATGGTTTCGTCTTATTGGCAGTCGATGACGCCTTACGTTCCTCGCTTATCACTCTTAGAGTTGGACGAGCGAACGTTGATTCCAGCAAAAGGCGGCACGTTGCAGATAGAACTCATGGCCGCGGCAAGGGCTAACGGTCTGCTTGTGTATCCGATTGAACCAACGTTTGACGCGCTTTTTGCCGAACTCTCAGAACGTCACCCAGTCATTGTATTGGTAAACAGAAGTTTTTCTTGGTATCCACTTTGGCATTACGCTCCGATTACGGGATACGACGCCAAGGCGCAAACCATTTTGACGCATTTTGGCGACGAGCCAAACGAAGCGGTGCCTATCGCGACGTTTGGCGAGTTATGGAAGAGAAGCGACAATTGGGGAGTGGCGCTTTTGCCTCCGGGGCGACTGCCCGCGTCTGTCAGCGCGAAAGTTTTTTTGCGCGCGGCGTACGATTTTGAAAAAACCGGGATGACTAACGAAGCCATAATCGCCTATGAAACCGCTCTTAGTAGAT
Organism: uncultured Sulfurimonas sp.; assembly: GCA_937914675.1. Classification (GTDB taxonomy): domain Bacteria; phylum Campylobacterota; class Campylobacteria; order Campylobacterales; family Sulfurimonadaceae; genus Sulfurimonas. The sequence continues at coordinate 4,901 of CALDOC010000207.1, read as the reverse complement.
GGCCGGATTACGTTCCTTTGCTTTTTGCGTTAGGAAACGCTTATTATAATTCGCATCGGATAAGCAAGGCCGAGGAGGTTTATCGATATATATTGTTGATTGATTCTAAATATCCGTACGCTCTGAACAATCTAGCTGATCTTTTATTCCACACGCAGAGATCTGAGGAGGCGTTAAAATTGCTTGATAGAGTTATTACGGATGACGTCGAAATACAAACTCTTATCAAAAATACGCGCAAAGAAATAAAAGCTAAGAAAATATAATCAAAGGTCTTCCAAAAGGGACTTTGGCTTTTCTTGAGAGAGCCCAAAGCACTTCATAATTTGGCGGATATTTTGGAAACCATCCATCTCCGTCCGTAAAATATAAAAGCATCGTATTCATGGGAAGGTTTGCTTCTACGTAGTCAAACACGGGTCTATAATCCGTTCCTCCTCCGCCTTTGAGAGCAAAATCCATCTTTTCCCCACCTTGAAACGAGTAGTGCGAGTGAACCTTCGCGTCAGCGATAATAAGCTCGATTTTTACCGCTGGAAAACTCTGCATGATATTTTTAAACTCTTCCATAAACGCGCCTAAGAGTTCGTCGTTTATGGAGCCAGAGGTATCGACCGCCACGCAAAGACTTAACGCGTCGCTCGTGAGAGAGGGCAGACAAAAACCGCGATAGAGATGTTTTTTGTTGGGAGGCATGAACGCGTAGTTGTTTCTCATGTGACGGTTTATGGCGTTGTATAGCTCAAAGCGCCAGTCGACGTCGTTGGTCTTCATTTTTTTGGCAAGTCTCTCAAAACCTGAGGGCATGACGCTTTTTTTTAGAGCCAACTCTTTTGAAACCGACGCCGCGTAATCCCACTCCGATTCGCTTGTCGGGTCTAGTTCGGCTTCAATGTTTTCCAAGTTCGCAAAATCATTCGACTTTTTCTCTTTTGGAGCGTTTTCATCGCCGTTGTTTTCATCGTCAAAAGCGCCATTCGTATCATCGAAGAAATTATTTTTCAAAATTTCATAAATCTCTTCGGCAAACATATCCGCGTACTCTTCATTAAAGTTGGCTCCATTTGGAATGGCGAGACCATTTTTACGAAGCAGATTATTGATGGCGTAGTCGGTCGCCAACTGCCAAAGAGAGCCATGACGATTAAGTTTGCGTTGCTGATGCGCAAGAATGTGATGCATAACGCAGTTTGTCAAGATAAACATCAGTTCATCGATATTGCGTCTTTGAATAAAGTCGGGATTGTATAAAAACCTAACGCCATTACTCGCGTAAGCGCGAACGCTCTCGTTACTTTCATGTTTAAGTCTCGAAGCGAGCATTCCAAAATATGGATACTTCATGATGAGTTGACTTTTAGCCTTAACTAATAATTGTTCTTCAGTCATTAATGCAACAGATTATTAAATTTTCGCATCCAGAGCGTCCAACTCTCAATATGGTCAAGCTCTATGTGTCGATCTCTAAGGTCTTGCACTATCATAACGGAAAATTCTCCCGGTAGAGCGAGCGTATAGTTTATGAGATTATTTAGTTTTTTGCTACTTGTATTGTCGTTTACTCGCATAGTAAGCGACGCGCACAATATGTGAAGAGCGGAAGCGTCTTGTGGAACGTCTTTGCGCGTACCATTAAGAATGGAGTCCAAATCAGGTATTTGGGACGCTACGGCTCTAAAACCTAGATAGGCGGCGGCAAGCTCTTCTCCAATGGCGCCTGAGACCATGGGCATTAGCAAGTCGTCTTCTGGAGTGGATGATATGATTTCATTAACGTAAGCCCAAGTGCGAGGAGTGGCGAATGAACGGCTATCGTCTTTGGTATTAAACGTAAAGAGCGCGTCGGGACGCTGAGATATAAACGCGACGATGGACGCGTCCACTTTCGATTCAATCGCCCAATTTCTCCAATCCTCAACGCTTACTTCCATCTCAAGATGCACAAAACGATTTGCAAGAGGCGCGGCCATGCGAAAGACAACCCCTCTGTCGCTCTCGCGATTTCCAGCCGCGATAATCGCCCAGCCGTCAGGCAAAGAGTATTCGCCTATTTTTCTATCTAAGATGAGTTGATAAGCGGAGGCTTGTACCATGGGAGCGGCGGTGTTTAGCTCGTCTAAAAACAAAATTCCCTCTCGCTCTTGCCCATCTGGCAAAAACGAAGGTGGCGCCCAGAGCGCAATCTCTTTTACGGTGTTGAAAAATGGAATGCCGCGAAGGTCCGTTGGATCCAAAAGCGACAGACGCAAATCTATAAAACCGATGCCTTTTTCTTTTGCTATTTGAGAAACTATGGAAGATTTACCGATACCGGGAGGTCCCCATAAAAACACGGGAACTTTTTTTTTGGCCAGATGAGCGAGAGAGCGTTTAGCGCTTTGAGGATTCATAGAGTGCCTTTAATTGTTATTTACAATATCAATGCAATTATGGTTCGATGCGAGAGTAAAAAGCGACAAACTATAACAATCGCAATTAATTTAGAGTTATTTTATAAAAAAGCGACAAAAACGTAGCGTTTTGTTTAAAATAGTATAAAAATTGCATTGCCTCGTCATTTTCTTTGAGAACGTTAAATGTAATTGGTTTAGAAAATTAAGGCAAACGCCAAACAAAGGACTTACAATGTATGATAACGATATGATGGAAATGGAAGATTTTAACTTTAACCACTATATACGCCACTTGGACGAGTGCAATCTTGAGCACTTGCTATTTAACGAAGAGTTTGATTGCATAGAAGTCGCGGCGGCGTGCATGGAGGAGATAATCTGGAATTAATTCCAGATTATCTCCTCGCTCTTAACATTTTTAATATCTTTGGAGTGACACAAAATATTGAACACTCCCCACGGAGTTATTGCAAAAGAGTTTTGAGTGGAGCGTTGCGTCTATTTTATGCGTTTTAGTTGAAGAAATATCGCGTATGTATACTATAATTCAAACATGGAAAATTTATTATTAGCAATCTTTTTAACTCTCGCCATAGCCACCGTGCTAAACATTATTCTAAAAAAGTTCGGGATATCCCATATCATTGGTTACATTTTCACTGGAACCATTATTAGCTATCTTTTTGGCTTTAATGGTTTAGACATTTACTCGCTTGATCTCATCGGAGAGTTTGGAATAGTCTTTTTGATGTTTACCATAGGACTTGAACTTAGTTTACAAAAAATCAAAAAGATGAAAGAGATACTGCTTACAAACGGTTTGTTGCAAGTGCTTTTTAGCGTCATAGTCGTCTTTTTATTCTCTTATTACCTTTTTAAGCTTGATTTTAACGCTTCAGTCATTATATCTTTGGCGTTTTCGCTATCATCAACCGCAATCGTGCTTACGTATCTCAAAAATTCAAAGGACATTCTCACCCCTTATGGGCAAAAATCCATGGGCATGCTCATCTTTCAAGATTTGGCGGTCATTCCGATTTTACTGTTAATCTCGTTTCTATCAAATAGCGATCTCTCTCTTAGTGAAGTCTTACTTCAAACCACTCTCTCAGCAGTTTTAGTGCTTGTTTTTATGTTTAGCATAGGAGAAAAAATAGTGGACGCTCTTTTGAAATTCTCTGCAAAAACGCAAATAGAAGAGTTGTTTTTAGGCTCTGTTTTTTCGATTGTATTGGGCGCGTCTTTACTCGCTCACGCCATGGGATTTTCATACTCTTTGGGCGCTTTTATGGCTGGTATGATAATCGCCGACACAAAGTTCAACGTAAAAGTCGAATCAGACATTGTGAGTTATAAAGATTTACTGCTTGGAGTTTTTTTCTTCGGCGTTGGAACAAAAATAGACGTTATCTACTTTATGCACAACGTTCATGTAGTCCTCGCTATTTTTGCGTTGACCATGCTTTTCAAAGCGGGAGTGATATACTTCATCATTCGACGCAATTCGGACAAAAACACTTCCGCAAAAACCGCTTTGGCTTTGGCTCAGATTGGAGAATTTTCTTTTGCGATTTTTGCGCTTGCGGGTTCACAAAAACTTATCACTCAAGAGATGAGCAGTTTTTTGATTCTTGTGAGCGTTATGTCCATGATATTGACGCCATTTATTTTGAGCAACATCTATAAATTTTCATCCTATTTTGAGAAAGAGTTTTATGAGTCCGACGTTATTGCTCCCATTGGATTGAAGCGTCACGTCGTAGTGGCTGGCTTTTCGATGCTAGGAAGAAGAGTCGCCATAGAACTCGCCGCGAGAGGAGCTGATTTTATTGTTATTTCGGACAATTTAAGACATGTGCTTCTTGCAAGAAAGTTAGGATATTTGGCTTATTTTGGGCATTTAAATAAGCTGCCGGTTTTAGAATCTCTTGCCGTTGAGGAGTCAAAAGCCATCATAATCACTATGCACAACGAACACAACATACGACTTATAAGCGAAGCGATACTCAACTTTTACGCAAACGCCAACATCATCATAAAAATTGACAGCGCGCATGAGAAAAGGAACATGAAAGATTTAACGAAATTAGAGTTTGTGGACGCGAGTTATGAAATATCGAATTTACTCGTGAATCACGCCCTCAAAGAGAGCCTCTAAACTTTAGTTTGACAACGTCAAGATTGTAAGAAAGCGTTTGCTTTTGAGTTAAGTGGGCGCTATGTTCAAATCATAACTAAATTAATACAAAAATTAGATACCATTGTAAGAGAGTTTAAAAGGTTTAAGATGCAAAATTTGTTAATTCTAACGCCATTGCTTTTTTCAGTCATGGTTTTATTCGCCAACGTTCCCATAAGAAATCTATTGACTATGGTTTTTGCCGCCGTCTTGAGCGCGCTGAGTCTTTTAAATTACATGGCGCTTGATTCGCCTGTTTCGATCGTTTTCCCCCACTACTTTCACAATGCGTTCATTCTCCTTGACGGCATGGTTCTTCTCTATTTTCT
>CALDOC010000206.1 GCA_937914675.1 uncultured Sulfurimonas sp. | reverse complement strand
TTTAAAGGGTGAGGTTTATATACCTGTTTTAGCTGGGTGCTGAATGGTTACAATCCTCCTGCTCAAGTAATTGTGCTGTAAAATCATCACGATGCCTGCAATTTCTTTTAATCTCAGCCATTGTCGTCTTCCCTGATCGAGAATGCTTCTTTGTATGCAATATGGTCATCTTCTTCTGACACCAGAGTCCTCAGATATTCATCACTATAACCAAAGAGGTATGGTTGAAAGAGTAAACAAGTATCTAAAATATGACTTTGGATGCGATAAAATATATTACCAAGGAGCTACAAAAGTAGCTTCTGTTTTCGCGTTTGGAATACTTTCAATCTGTATTCATCAAAGTTTGAAGATGATAACTTAGCTTTACAAGTAAAAGTTACAAAAATATTACAAATTTCAGACCTAAACCATAAAGCACGGAGTAATAAATGCTAATTTAGTGAAAATAAGCTCAAAAACTGTAGACAATAGTTGAAATCAGTTTTTTAAAAAGTTAGAAAATTAACCTTAGAAGATGATGGCTTACTTGTTTGGTTGAATTTGCAAGTGGCTCCATAGAGTGGATACTTTATTTTTCATCGGATTTACCTATGCTTTTTTCTTTTTTTTCTAGTTGGCCATTAAACCTGAGCTATCCAACCACCACCAATAAGCTTATCTTCGTCGTAAAAAACCGCAGCTTGGCCAATTGCTACTCCAAACACACTGTCTTGTAGTTGTACGTAAGCCTTGTCGTCTATTATTTCCACATGACATTTTACCGCCGTTGTTCTATATCTTAGTTTAACCGTAGTTTGAAACTCTTTCTCTTCACTAAACATATTAAGATGATCAAGTACAACGTTATTACAAATGAGTTCTTCTTTTTTGCCCACTACAATCTGATTCTTTTTAGCGTCTATACTTAATACGAAATGAGGTTCATGTGCGCCACGGACGCTAAAACCTTTTCTTTTACCAATTGTATAGTGCATATATCCTTTATGCTCTCCCACTATGTTTCCATCTTTATCTAAAACATCGCCTACGTTATCTACGGACACGTAATCTTTCAACAGATCTGTGTAAGTAGTTTCAACAAAACATATTTCACTTGATTCGGGTTGTGAAGAAAAAGATTCTAAACCTTTGATAGAAGCGGCAATTTCTTTAATAGCCACTTTTTTTTTGGAACCTAGCGGGAAAAGTAATCTTGGCAGTATCTCCTTGTTAACATAAAACAAAAAATAACTCTGATCTTTTGTATCATCTTCCGCTTGATAAAAATATTTTCCATCTGTTTTGATGTAATGACCCGTCGCCAAATAGTCAGCTCCTATTTTATCGGCGTAATTAATCATTTCACCGAACTTCATAGTTCTGTTACATAAAGCACATGGATTTGGGGTTTTACCCTGTTCATAAGTATCTATAAAAGGTTGAAAAACCTCTTTTTTAAAGTTTTCCTGTAAATCCAATACATGAAGTTTAACATTTAAAAAATCCGCCGCTTTTTGAGCGCGAGCTTGATGTATCTCATGGTACCCAGGTTTTGAATGAAGTTTCATATATAAACCCTCTACTTCATATCCCTCTTCTTGCAACATTAGCGTTGTGACAGTCGAATCAACGCCACCACTCATTCCAACCAATACCTTTTTCATTTTCACACCTTTAAACTAGATAGTGATTTATAATATGCAGAGTCTTCCAAACCAACGTCTTCTAAAACTTTTATTTGCGTCTTTAACGACACTTCAATCTCATCGCATATACATTCTAAATCATCACTTAATTTTATTAAGTGAAAATCTTCTATTGTAATCATCTTATTTGCGACGAGTTTTAATTCTATAAAGTCGAGAAGAGGCTTATAAAATTCTACTCCTACAACAAAAATTTTTACGCCAATTACTTTTTTTGTTTGAACAAGAGTAAGCGCTTCAAAAAGCTCATCTAAAGTTCCATAACCACCAGGAAAAATCACATACGCCATCGAGTATTTAACAAGCATTACTTTTCTGGAAAAAAAATAGTCAAAATTTAGGTTTGTGGTTGTATATGGATTTATTAACTGTTCAAAATCCAAATCTATGTTCAAACCTATCGATTCAACGCCTCCAACTTCTTTTGCTCCTTTGTTAGCCGCTTCCATGATACCTGGACCACCGCCTGACATAATGTTAAAACCTTTCTTCGCCAACATTGACGAGAGTTTTACTGTCTCTTTATAGTAAAAATCATCTGAGTTTGGTCTAGCGCTGCCAAAAATGGTAACAGTAGGTCCTAAATCACCCAGCTCATCAAAACCTTTTACGAAATCGGCAATAATTTTAAAGACGCTCCATACGTCGGCTGATTTAATATCTTTTATATACTTTTTGGTTAATGCGTTCTCTTTAATTTTCATGCTAATCTCTCAACTTCATTAATCGCTCTTTTTTTGTTCCTATTGACGTTATTTGAACGCCAAAGTTACCATCGACTATGACTACCTCGCCTTGAGCGATAACATGGTTATCCACAAGTATCTCCAAAGGGTCGTTCGCAAGTTGATTTAGCTCTATAACAGAACCTATATCCATATTTAACACATCTTTAAGTAGCATTCTTTTTTTGCCAATTCGAACGCGAACGGGAAGTTTTACATCCATAATAAGAGATATATTGTGCAACTCTTCGCTACTTAAGTTTATACTATTTGCCTCAGAATTACTTTTAGCCTCATTTACGGAACTTTTTTCTTTTTGAGGTTTTGGAGAAAATGAATCGTATAACTTATCGTCAACTATAAACATTAATAAAGATTTTACAGTTCCAAGTGAAAAATTATAAATATACATTCTGGAATAATCTTCAAGGCTAACTTCAATGTCCTCGTTAATAAGTTCTATCTTTTCAATGTTAAAAGAGAGTATGGGCAACTCTTTTTGAGCTGAAAGCGTATTTGCTATTGCGCCAAATATATTAGATACTATCTCTTTTGTAGCGTCAATGTCATCTTCACTCACGTCTTCTCTATTGCTTGCTTCTTCCCCCATCATCATATCGGAAAGCGACGCGGATAAACTTGGAGGCAAAGCGACCATTGCTCTTGCGTTAACGCCACCAGTAATTTTTAACTTTACTAACACTATGGGAGGAATTATATTTGAAATAATGCTTAATTCTTGCTCCTCTTTTAAAGATATCATTGGAGCTTCTCCAATAAGCGCTTCAATGGTGCCTTTCGTTTCATTTTCAAATAATTTTATAAAAGAACCCATATTTACTTACTCCTCATAATTACTATTGTTTGTATATATATTTTCATTAATAATATCTTGAACTCCAGATCTTTTCTCTTGTCTTTGTTTTTCAAAGCTTTCTAAGGCTCGTTTCACGGCGTCTTTTTCTGTTTGTATTATTTCCGTTATTTGAATAGACTTTCTAAAGCGTCGTAAGCCAATCTCTCCTTTAAAACGCTCTTTAGAATCAACGCTAACCGTTACGATATCATCAGCCGCGCTCGCCAGTCTGAGAATGTCGCCAACTTTAAGCCCCAATACGTCAGCCATGCTTAAGTCCGTGTTGCCTAAATTAGCTTCAACGTTCACTATCGCTCCACCAAGTAAAACTTGTAGTTCGGTATTTCTACTTTTTTTTGAACTTGTTTCATTTAACATCAAGTCTCTACTCGCAAGCTTTGGCAACACCGGTTCTAGCGCAATAACAGGATAACAAATATTCATCATTCCTGAACTATGACCAATTATTATCTCCATAACGACCATAACGACAATCTCATTTTGCGCAACGATTTGAACAACGTTTGGGCTTGATTCTTTGGACTCTATCGTGGGATATATGTCCATAACTGGTCCCCAAGCCTCTTTTAAAGTACTCATCATTACCCGTAAAATTGTTTCAAAAAGACTTAACTCAATATCTGAAAACTCACGGCTCGCGTCAAACGGTTCACCTTTTCCACCAAGTAAACGGTCGAGCATCGGAAACGCAATTGATGGATTTATCTCTATGACTCCGCTGCCTTCCAATGGTTTCATAGAAAAAACGTTGAAACTTGTAGGGTTCGGTAGAGACATCAAGAACTCGCCATAAGTCATTTGATCAACCGAGTGAAGTTGTATCTCAACGATGGAACGCATGATAGATGATATTTGAGAGGCTAAAGACCTAGCCATTTTATCATGAACGCCGCGAAAAGCGCGAAGCTGTTCTTTAGAGACTCTATTGGGACGCTTAAAATCATAAAGCGTTACTTGTTTTTGGGGAAGTAAATTATCTTCACCTCCATCTAGGATGTCGTCGCCTTCGTCTTCAACGACGTCCAACAGCGCGTCTATCTCTTCTTGTGAAAGTATATCCGCCATATTATTCTCCTATACTTTCTCTAATTTTTTGAATGACTGATTTATGAATTTGTGAGATTCTTGATTCGGTTATATTTAATACTTCGCTAATTTCTTTAAGAGTCAATTCTTCAAAATAATATAGTTGTATAATAAGTTGTTCTCTCTCTTTATAGGACGATAATACCGTCTTTATAATTTCAATGAGTTCGTCTCGTTCAACCGACAACAACGCGGCGCCTTCATCGCCAACCTGCAATTGTTCATGAAGCGGCATAACGGTATAAATCATTGAGGCTATCCTTGCGTCATGAACCTTCTCTATACTCTCATCTAAAAGCTCAGACAACTGCTCATCGGTAGGCTCTTCATCATGAAACACCCGATACTCTTCAACGGCGAAGTTTATCTGCTTAACAAGTTTACGACTAGCGCGACTGAGTATATCTAGGCTCCTTAGATAGTCGAGCATAGCTCCATAAACTCTTTTTTTCGCATAGCCCCAAAAAGAGTCGTTTAAGGTCTCATCATACTTTCTTGCCAATTTAATCAACTCTTCCGTTCCAATTGCGGATAAATCTAAAAAATCTACAGAGCTGGGCAACCTCTCCTTTAACCTAAAAGCCATAGCTTTTACAGCAGGCAGATATTGAATGGCTAATTCATCTTTTTTATGTTTAATATCCTGAATATAAGCGTTTGACATCACGATTTATTTCCCAAGTACGCTTCAGAGTTCATCTTTGTCACCAAATCTGTAATCTTACATGCCGAGTCTATTAACTTTTCTCTTTTGTTAATCTCTTTAACAAACCTGTCTAACTCTTTTTCATGGATGTCTTTTGGGAAATAGTACGCCTTTGCAGTAATCGTTCTAAAATACAACGCAATAATTATATGTGAAAAAAGATAAAAAAAAGTAGTTATAAAAAATGTATACACCAATAAACCTTCAGCGTCAAAAGATTTAAGTATACCAAAAATTATGCCTACGAAAAATCCTTGAACTGTAAAAAAATATACAAAATTTTCACCTAACATAAAGCTCCAATGTCACAAGTAAAAGTCTAAAAATGTTCTATTAGTCTTTTAAAAAGTCCAGAAAGACCACTCTCGCTTGAAGAAACTAGCATATTTCGTTCCAGCTTAGACATTATGACTTGAACTATTTTTTCAGCATCTCTGTATGGTTGAGAATGTGGATACGTTATAGTGAAAAGTTCTCTTTTTTTTACTGAACTAGAAACTTTTATATCACTATCTATCTTACCATACAGCTTCAAATCTAGAGCAGGTCCTATGTTTGCAAACGCTACTTTTTTTATCTTTTCAAAGACTGCGTTTGCTTCTCTCTCGCTCCTGACTTGATTCATGATCATTCCGACGTCATGCCTTAAAGTCGCTATGGTTTTAATGGTGGCGTACGCGTCCGTTATCGCAGCGGGATCGGGAACTGTAACCACGATAACGTCATCCGCCGCGTTAAGAAACATCTGAATGTGTTCTCCAATTCCAGCGCCAGTGTCAATGATCATAACGTCTAATTTATCCAACACTTGAGCTTCTTCCATAAAACGCTCAAAAAGAGCCATGTTTGAATATTTTAAAATCTCATCTCCGCTCTCCCCTGGAATAAGAATCAGATTTCTCGTAATGGGAATCAAAATGTCCGATACCGTCGCCTCGCCTTTTAACACATGCAAAATATTTTTCTTTATCTTGACGTTAAACATAACGTCAAGATTCGCCAAACCTATGTCCGCGTCAAATATTCCAACGTTTAGTCCTTGTAAAGAGAGCATATAGGCAATATTCGAGCTTATCGTACTCTTTCCAACGCCGCCTTTTCCACTTGTAATAGCAATAAATCGAGTCTTTTTAGAAGTTTTCTTTATTGAATTTGAACTCGAAGCGACTAATTTTTCTAACTTTTCAGCCTGATGACCCATCATACTTTACTCCCGTTAAAACCGTGTAATAAGCACTCTATTAAAAAATCACCGCTTGCGCATACTAAATCTTCCGGGACTTCCTGTCCAACGGAGAAATAGCTTATAGGCTTTCTAGTTTCATAAGCAAGAGAAAATATATTTCCAAAACCCATCGTTTCGTCAAGTTTTGTAAACATCAACGTATCTACCCCCAAAGAAGAAAAATTATCATAAGTAACTTTTAAATCTTCATATTTTATAGAACTTGGCATAACCAAGACTACGTCAACATGATACTCAGTATTGTTTGCGTTTAAACATTCATAAATTTTTTCTATTTTTTTCTTGTCATATGGACTAGAACCCATAGTGTCAATTAAAATGTAATCGCAATATTTCAGCGACTCCAGCGCAGTCGAAAACTCAGGAGGGTCAACGACGGTCTCAATCCCAAGCTTCATCATTCTCGCATACTGCATCAACTGTTCAACGGCTCCTATTCTGTACGTGTCTAAAACCACAAGACCAACTTTATACTTTTTTTGCATTAAAAATGAGTATCTCGCCGCAAGTTTTGCAATGCTCGTTGTTTTGCCAACTCCTGTTGGACCAACCAGCATAATGACTTTTTTTGCGCCCGTATTGGGAGTAGTTTCCATTCGAATTGGAACCATTTTTCTCAAAATAGTTTGAAAATATCTTTTCACCGTAGTGGAGTTTTCTCTCATTTTAAGTGGCATGTGCTCTAAAGTAACTCTCATTAAACCATTTAAGTGCTCTTTATTCATGCCACTTTGAGCGGCGAGTCTATATATCTCCGCAAATTCGGGTGGTATTTGAGCTTCAATATCTGGTGATTTTTCATCCCAAAACATATTTTGTATAATTTTAACTTTGTCCGTTAGTTTGTTTATTTCCGTCTTTATCTCGTTTAGTTCTTTAGGTTCATAATAAACTTGAGATTGTTTTGGCATGGGATACTCAAATTGTGGCGTCGTTACGTTAGAAATTTTTGAAATTTGTTTTGCCGCGCTTGATATGTCGTAAAGTATATCCTCACTCTCTTCTCTTAGCGATTTTTGCTGAGACAATGGTTTTTTCGCTTTAAAATAATTTGCTGGAATTTTATCTTCTTCAATTCCAATGACTATCTCGTACAACGCAGCTTTGCCTAAAGCTTTTTTCTGTATTTCTCTTGTCTCAATCAGTAAACTGTCTTCGCCTATTTCCATCTTCGCTTTTTTAAACGCTTCGGCTGGAGTGCTACCAGTAAATGTTAATATCTTCATCTGTTTAAACTTGATAGAGGAATCACGACGCTCTCTCTTTTTGACCAAAAAGGATGTGGTACGGTAAGTTTTTTCGTATTAATGATTTTGCTGTCAAAAAAGATAATATCCAAATCTAATGTCCTTGGCGCGTTTGCAAAACTTCTTCGTCTTCCAAATTTTTTCTCTACCCTTAAAAGGTAATTTAAAAACGTATGAGCTTGCATATTTGTCTTTAAAACTATAATTGAATTAAAAAAATCATCTTGGGTTTTAAAACCAAAAGGAGGATTTTTCAAAATCAACGACGTTTCCAAAAGTTCAACTCTTGCGTATGTTTTCAACTCATAGAAAAGATGATTAAATCTTCGTTTAACATCCCCTATGTTTCCACCAACGCCAACTACCGCCTCATATCTAAAAGTAGTTGACGATTTTTTTTTATATGGAAAACACATGCCTTTAAACGTTGAAAGTCGCTTATTTAAGGTGTGTTTTATATACATAAGTTAAGCTTGTAGCGTTTGTCTTTGAGCCTCTTGCGACGCCGCTATCTCATTCATAATTTGAAGCATTCCAACCATGGCGAGATGATAACCAAAAGGGCCAAAACCAACTATTGACGACGTACATACTGGCGCGATCATATTTGTTTTTCTAAATTCTTCACGTCTATGAATATTGCTAATATGAACTTCGATAGTAGGTATGCTTACAGCCGAAATCGCGTCACGAATGGCAATCGACGTGTGAGTGTACGCCGCGGCGTTTATAATCATACCATGAGCGTCACCATAACACTCTTGAATTTTGTCCACAATTTCACCCTCTAAGTTACTTTGAAAAAATTCAATGTCAACGCCACTGTTTGTCGCCACTTCTTTCATTTGCGCATGAATTTGTTCTAATTTCATTGGACCGTAAATATTTTGCTCACGAACACCCAGCATGTTCAAATTTGGACCTTGAATAACTACTATCTTCATATTTTACCTTTAAATTTAACTTTTAAGGAGCTATTTTATCTAAATAAATATTAAAGAAAAGTAGCTTTAATTATAAATTTTAAACATTGGATATTTTCAACGCGCTCACGCCTGTTTTGAGATAAAAAAGAGTGTATAATCTCTTTTCAAATTTATAGGTAAAAGATTGTAAAATGCAAATAATTACTCCACATTTCATACTAATGGGTGACAGAGTCAGCTCAAACCTGTCAGTAGCCTTTGACAAAACGATTCAAAAAATCGCTCCATTTGAGGAGCTGATAGAAGTTTATCCTGATGCGAAAATCACTTCATTGAGAGAGAACTCTCTTCTTATGCCGGGACTCATAAACGCCCATGTCCACATAGAGTTTTCGGCAAACAAAACCACTCTGAGTTATGGCGACTTTATGAGTTGGCTTTATAGCGTCATTGAAAATCGCGAGGAGTTGATTAATGGCTGTGACGTTAGTTGCATGAGTAAAGCTTGCGACATGATGCTCGAGTCTGGCATCACCACTTTTGGAGCGATTAGCTCTCATGGTCTGGATTTGGAAGCCTGCGAGAACGCCAAACAAAACGTCGTCTTTTTTAATGAACTAATTGGCTCGCAAGCGACCATGGCCGACGCGCTTTTTGGTGATTTCTTATCCCGTTTAGACGCTTCAAAAACGATTAAAAGAGAAGGTTTTCACCCAGCCGTCGCAATTCATTCGCCCTACTCCGTTCATCCCATTCTTATAAAAAAAGCTCTACAGATTGCTCGTAATGAAAAACTAAAACTTACCGCCCATTTTATGGAAAGCGAAGCGGAACGTAATTGGTTGGACAATAGCGATGGCGACTTCAAAGATTTTTTTCAAACTCTACTTAAACAAAATGCCAACATTAGCGACTCTCATGAATTTTTAGAACATTTCAACGGGCATGAAGCACTTTTGACGCATGTTGTAAAAGCAAATGAAAGTGAACTCAACACTATATCAAAAGAGAAACACACCGTAATACACTGCCCTATTTCAAATAGACTTTTAGGCAATCCAACTCTAAATATAAAAGAATTAAATGACAAAAAAATAAAATGGATAGTCGCGACTGACGGATTAAGTTCAAACTATAAACTTGATCTCTTTGAAGAGATGAAAATGTCGCTATTTATGCATAGTAGCGCTCCTCTTTTACAATTTGCCGAGGAGCTCATAAAAGGAGTCACCATTCATGCGGCTGAAGCGCTTGGTTTAAACACGGGAGAAATTTCAGTAGGAAAAAACGCGGACATGATAGTGCTAGACCTAGATGCGCCCCCAACAAAAGAGCTTGCCATCCACCTCATACTTCATCGTTACAATATATCCAAAGTCTATATAAACGGAAAGTTAGAAAAATCTTAAACAATTAAGATTTTTCTAGTAAAATCAATTTACATCATACCCATTGGAGAAGGCATTCCTCCGCCATGATCCGTTCCCGTTGGAGTCTCAACAGGCGTTTCAAAGATTGCGGCTTCGGTAGTTAAAAGCATAGAAGCGACAGACGTGGCGTTTGTTAGCGCCACTCGAGCCACTTTAAGTGGATCTATTATGCCAGCTTCAAACATATCTACGTATTCGCCAGTTGCCGCATTAAAACCTATGTTTGGATTTGTGGCGTTTTCAACCGCATTTACTACGACGCCAGTGTCATAACCCGCGTTTTGAGCTATTTGTTTAAGTGGCGCTTTTACGGCGCGTAAGATTATTTCACAACCAATTTTTTGGTCACCTTCTAAATCTAACTTTACTTTAGCCGCGGCGCGAACCAAAGCGGCTCCACCACCTATAATGATTCCCTCTTCAACGGCGGCTTTAGTCGCGGAAAGCGCGTCGTCTACTCTATCTTTTTTCTCTTTCATTTCCGTTTCAGTTGCGGCGCCAACTTTTATAACAGCCACTCCACCGGAGAGTTTTGCCAAACGTTCTTGAAGTTTTTCTTTGTCATATTCAGAACTTGTAGCGTCGATTTGAACTTTTATTTCAGCGATTCTTGCAGTTACGGCGGCTTCAGAACCAGCTCCATTAACGATTACGGTATGGTCTTTATCTATCACGACGCGAGAAGCTTGTCCCAACATAGCGATGGTCGCCCCCTCTAAAGTATGACCCGTCTCTTCTGAAATTACGGTTCCCGCAGTCAAGGTTGCGATATCTAAAAGCATCGCTTTGCGTCTATCGCCAAAACCTGGAGCTTTAACGGCGCTGATATTTAAAACGCCACGAAGTTTGTTCACGACTAAAGTTGAAAGCGCTTCACCCTCAACGTCTTCAGCAATAATTAGAAGTGGACGAGAAGTCTTTTGAACTTGCTCCAACACTGGAAGTAAATCTTTAAGTGAAGATATTTTGTTGTCAGTTAAAAGAATCCATGGATTTTCAATTTCAGCTATCATTTTTTCTGCGTTTGTAATAAAGTAAGGGCTTAAGTAACCACGATCAAACTGCATACCCTCAACAACGTCAAGCTCATCAGAAATCCCCTTAGCTTCCTCAACCGTGATAACGCCGTCTAACCCAACTTTTTCCATAGCTTCGGCAATCATGTCGCCTATTGAGCTATCAGAGTTTGCGGAAATCGTAGCAACCTGAGCTATGTCTTTTTTACCATTAATGGTTTTACTCGCAGCTTTTAAGTTTTCTAATATTGCCGCGCAAGCTTTGTCCATCCCACGTTTAACTTCAACCGGATTTGCGCCTGCTGTGATATTTCTAAGTCCCTCGGAAAAAATTGCGTTTGCAAGAACCGTCGCCGTAGTTGTTCCATCACCAGCTTCATCGGCCGTATTTGACGCAACTTCTTTTACAAGTTGAGCGCCCATGTCTTCTAATTTATCCTTAAGCTCAATCTCACGAGCGACCGAAACGCCGTCTTTAGTTATTATTGGAGCGCCGTAGCTTTTTTGAATAAGAACGTTACGACCACGAGGTCCCATAGTCACTTTTACCGCATCCGTTAGTTTTTGAACCCCACGAGCTAACGCATTACGAGCGTTGTCTGAAAATATTATCTCTTTTGCCATCAAATTATCCTATTATTCCAAATATATCTTTAACTTCTAGCACAATATACTTTGTGCCGTCAAATGAAACTTCACTACCCGCGTATTTCCCAAAAAGAACACTGTCGCCATTTTTCAATTGGGTAACTTTTTTGCTTACCGCTACAACTTCACCACGAGACGGCTTCTCTTTTGCATTGTCTGGAATAATTATACCCGACATTGTAGTTGTCGCTTCTTCTACGCGTTTTACTAAAACTCTTTTACCAAGCGGTTGAAAATTCATTAAATATCCTTTTTGAATCTGTATCATATATTTTATAATCGCGATTCTATCACAATAGGTTTAACAAAAGTCTCTAAATATATCTAAATAATATATTTTGTAAATATATTTTGTAAAAAAAACCTATTAAAGGAAAACAAAAGCTTTGGATGGTTACAATTCCACCCTCTTAAAAGATGTCAGGGTAGCTCAGCTGGTTAGAGCACTGGTCTCATAAGCCGGG
>CALDOC010000205.1 GCA_937914675.1 uncultured Sulfurimonas sp. | reverse complement strand
TCAAAGCTAACATGTCTTTTTTGCCGCCTAGAAGTAATTGCGTACTCTCCAAAGCGTTTATGTTTTTGGCTATTTTTATTTCACCTTTTAAGTCTGTGCTGAACCTGTATTTGGAAAACGCGGACGCGGCGACGTAGGTTTGCATTGTGTCATGGTATTCAAACGACGCCCCTACGCTTCCCCTGTCAAAAAACCTGCTCAAACCAACTCCCACCTCTTTCATCGACTCTGGAACGCTCGCCAAAAATTTGGCGTCCAACGTGGAGTTTGCGTAGTAATTAAAAAATCCATCGAGATAAAAAGAGTTTTGCAAATATGTTTTGTTGTTGATTTCCACGTATTTTTGCAGCAAGGGGCTACGGTTGTGATTTGCCAATTTCACCTCCAACAAGTCGCTTCTTTTTTTGCTCAAATCCAAGTGGTGAACATAGGCGTTCTGATTATCATCATTGTTCAGTAGCGAGTTGAACGTGATCGTTTGCGAGGCGGCTACCTGCCCATCTTGTTCGAGCGCTTGCGACGCGTCGCCGATCGATAGTTCTTCCAAATACAAATCCAACAGATTTTCAATCTCTGAATGATCTTGAAAAACTAGAGCGTTGCTAAATCTAAGCCACAACTCTTTTTTATCTATTTTGTAAAAAATTCTTAAACTTTTTTCATACGCGCTATTTTTATTCGCCCATGAATATGATATTTCTTGATAGTTCTGTTTGCTTAAATATTTTTTTGCTTTTTTCAAATCTTTTTCAAATTTATCAGGGTGATTGACGTACATGCTTGAGCGTAAATAGTTTGAAAGATGTAAATCTTGCGTTTTTAAAAGAGGGTTTTCTTTAGCCTCCTCTTTTAACGCGGAGACTATGTTTATCATGCTGCTCTTGAACGCCTCTTCATTGTTTTGAATCTGATATATGTAGGCTTGCAAAAATTTGAACTGCGTCAATTCAGTGATTGGATTATTGTCGTATAAAAGTTTTTGAGTGTAATAAGAAGCCCGATTTACGTCGTTTAGATAAAAATAGGCGGAAGCCAACGGCAGATAAAAACTGGAATCCAATGCGCTGTTTTGCGTCATATCCGCCAAAACGCCTCTTAAATTTTCATTGTCGTGAACGCCCATGAAAAACCACAAAAGCGTCAATTTAATCTGATAATTGTCCGGAGTCAAATCGAGGGCGGTTAAAAGCGCCTCTTTTTCCTGTTCGCTTTTTTTATAATGCGCGTAAATTTTAGATTTTATAATCCAAAAAAGCGCCTCTTTTTGCAATGGCGACGAAGAGTCTATGCTTTTCACCACTTCGTCTAATTCCTCATAATTTTTGTTGTTTATCGCTGAATTGGCGTAACTGTAAAATAGATAAGATAGTTTATACTCTTGATACGCCTGCTTGATGGCGTAAACGGCCAATTGAGGATCGCTTTTTTGGTAAACGAACGATATTCTTTCGTAGTCCACTAGTCGAGCCTTGTGCTCCTCTAGTAGATGTTTGGACGCGTGGGCGGCTTCTTCGTTGCGCTGCAAGTACCACCCCAAGTCGCTTATTAGCTCAAAATACTTTGTCGTGTCTTCTTCTTTTGTTTTGATTGACTCGTCAACGTATGACAAGCTTTCATACGATT
>CALDOC010000204.1 GCA_937914675.1 uncultured Sulfurimonas sp. | reverse complement strand
CCGAAGCTTTAAAGAAGCCAACGCCGCTTTTTAGAACCTGTTCATATGTAGCCATACGGCTTTTTACGAGGATAACTATTTCATCACTTGCCGACTCTAAGCGTAAGCGTTCTTTTTCCTCATAATGGTGATAGGTGAAATATCCACTAGCGGCGCTCAACAATACTCCCAAAACAACAATAATATATGGCCAAAATTTATAAGACCTATTAAAATGAAGATCCATAAAAAAACCTTTGATATTTAATTTTATTCATTATTCAAGCATTATACTCTCTTACATATGGAACTTCAACTTACGCCACTGTAAATGAACCTCCCGTTTTCAAAATTCAACCTGTTGTTTATACTAAACAGTCCCAACCCTATACCGGCTAAGCTCGTTTTTCTTCATGTCCATTACATGAACGGCGCAAGCCAAACAAGGGTCGAAAGAGTGTATGACTTTTAGAACTTCGAGAGGTTTGCTTGGGTCTTTTATCTTTAGCCCCATCAACGACTCTTCGTACGCTCCTCTCGCTCCGTCGAAGTTTTTCGGCGTGGCGTTCCACGTCGTCGGCGCGATGACGGAGTAGTTTTCTATTTTCGCGTCTTTGATGTTTATGAAATGTGAAAGAGTGCCTCTTGGAACTTCTAAAAACGCCCTGCCCTTCGCCTCTTTTTGCAAAGAGTCAAAATCGTACTTCGCCCACGTCTGCGAGTCGTAGTACTTTACGTTTTGAATCAATCGTGAAACGAGTTTAAAAATGTACTCGCATATGTAACCCGTCTCTATCGCCCTCGCTGCATTTCTTCCGACCGAACTAGACAAATCCATAAGCTCCAAATCGGTGTCTTTTAAAAACTCGTCGACAAAAGATTTTATGAGAAAATTGTCTTTTTTGTAACTAATCAAGACGCGAGCCAACGGTCCGGTTTCCATGGTTTTTCCATCGTATCTCGGCGCTTTTATCCAAGAGTATTTGTCGTCATTCTTCGCCGTTTTCAAAGAGCCGTCTTCGTTCAAGTCGGTGTAATTGATTTCATTCTCTTTCGCGTCGCCACTGTACCAAGCTCGGTCGATCTCTTCTGTTATCTTACTTTCGTCAAAACTTTCAACGTTCTCAAAATCATGATCGTAGATGATTCCGTCGCAAAATAGTTTTCTTTCCCCCTCAAACTCATAACCGCCAACCGACAAAAAATTGCCGTTCGCGCGACCTAGCCCTTTTTTTATCTCATCGCGATAGGTTATCGCCAAAAGTTTGGCGTCTGGAAGATAAGCGCGGTCTATGAAATCTTTCGCCTCTTTTATGATGAACAAGTAATCGTTTAATCTTTGAGGATTCAACATGTCCGCCACGCTTGTAATCCCGCCTACGACTATGCTTTGAGGATGTGGAGTTTTTCCGCCAAATATGGCGACCGCCTTGCTAATGTTTGTTTGAAACTTCAGAGCCTCAAGATAGTGAGAGATCATAATCAAATTTTGTTCGGGAGTCAGCTTGTACTCTTCATGCCCCCAGTATCCATTGGCGAAGGGTCCAAGTCTGCCAGCCTTCACGAAGTTTGTCAACTTTTCTATGGTCGCTTCATAATGAGATGGAGAGTTTCTAAATGGATTTTCATGGTACTTGAGCGCTTCACTCGACGTCAGTTGAGGGTTCGCGTTTAAGGCGCTGGTGACGTCCACAAAATCTAAAGAGTGCAAATGATAAAAATGAACCACATGGTCTTGTATGAAAAGAGCCATCGCCATCAAATCTCTAATAATTTCCGCGTTTTTGGGAATAGTGAGAGAGTAAGCGTCTTCAACGCTCGTGACCGCTCCTCTAAAGTGGGAGTTTGTGCAAACGCCACAGATTCTGCCGGCTAAAAGTCCTGCGT
>CALDOC010000203.1 GCA_937914675.1 uncultured Sulfurimonas sp. | reverse complement strand
ACTTGAGGGAGTTGAGTATTTACGCACGCTTTATGATTTAAATCTCGCGATTGTTAAATATATGTATTTAAACGTCGATACGATGGACAAAGTTGATTTAAAAATGTCCATTTTAAGCGATATAGGCGTTTTATATAAATTACAAGAAAAAAACCCTGCGTTCAAAAACGAACTCTTTAATGCGAAATTAGAGCGTTTAAAAACGTTTAAATGCTCAGAAGATGAATATTATGAGCTTATTGATTTGATAAATCAAGAAAATTACGTCATAGGCGACAAGTCCAAACTTCTGTTTGAGAGCGATAGAGAGTTGTATTTTTTAAGTACGCTCGCGACGCATTATCTTCCAGAATATTTGACGAGTTTTTTGGAAATTCATGGGATTGCCGAATCGATGAAGCTTGAAAAAACCATTAGTGAAAAAAATAAAAACATATTTATTGAACAAAATAAGCTTGTTTTCCTTAGCGCAATGGAGATAGGTTCAATCGTAAAACTACTTAGCGATTACGAGGATACTAAGAATCTGCTTGAAAACATAGTAGAGATAAAAGAGAGACTTTTAAACTTAGTCGACGTGTTTCAAGACAAAAAAAACAATATTCAAGAGTATATAGAAAGTTCGCATGTTATTTTAGCGTTGTCATTGAGTCTTAATGAAGAAAATTTTAAGATAATAGAAATAATGCTAGAGAATAAAAAAGAGACTTTACAAAGAACAATGGACAAATACAAAACAATGTTTTTTGGAGCCGTCATACTCGTGACTTTTTTAATGTTTTTTTACTATATGGGTTATATTTCAAATATGAAAAAAGACATTGAAATTAAAAGCATGCACGCCATACTGGATCAATACGTAGTGTTTTATAAAACCGACGTTAACGGCGTTATCGCATATGCGAGTGGCGCTCTTGAAAAGTTGGCGGGATATTCGCAAAGCGAACTCATTGGAAACACTCCTAGAATATTTAAAAACTCAAAGATGGACGAGAGCGTATATAAAAAACTTTGGGACACTATTTTAGACCGTAAAATATTTTCGGGTGAGATGCTAAATAAAGCCAAAGATTGCAGCCCGTACTGGATATATGAAACAATATTGCCTGAAGTCGACAAGAGTGGAAATCTAGTTGGTTTTAGCGTGTATATGCTTGACGTTACAGATAAAAAAGAACTGTCGATAGCTAATGAAAAGCTACAAAAATTGTCTACGTACGACTCTCTTACTCAAATATACAATCGTTTGAAACTTGACAACGTAATTGAAGCCTCATTTGAAAGTTACAAGAGATATAAAAAAGATTTTTCAATCATACTTATCGACATAGACTATTTTAAAGACGTTAACGACAGATATGGTCATTTGGTCGGCGATGAAGTACTTAAAAAAATGTCGCGTCTCATAGAAGAAAACATTCGTGCAACGGACTGTTTTGGTAGATGGGGCGGGGAAGAATTTATGATTGTTTGCGAGCAAACTAACGCCAACGAGGCCTATAATCTCGCTGAAAAAATTAGAAATATAATAGCTGAACACACTTTTGACGTAGTTGGCGCAAAAACCTTAAGTCTCGGAGTGGCTCAAATGCGAGATTCTTTAAGCATGCATGAACTGCTAATAGACGCGGATGACGCTTTATATGAGGCAAAAGAGAGTGGTAGAAATAAAACTATCGTTCATATTTGGTAGTGGTCGGGTACGATTCTTGCAATGTTTTCGATTGTATTTGAAAAAATTAAAGGCGAATATACATCTATAAATCAATATATATTGATATAGTGCTTTTTTTGCGCTACAATGTCG
>CALDOC010000202.1 GCA_937914675.1 uncultured Sulfurimonas sp. | reverse complement strand
TTGAGGACAAAAACCCCTTATGCGTCAAAACTCTGCAACTCTTCTGTGAAATATATGGAGCCGAAGCTGGAAATCTAGCGCTCAAAAGCATGTCTTTGGGTGGAGTTTTCATAGGAGGCGGCATAGCACCTAAGATTTTGCCATTCATGCAAGACGGACGATTTATAAACGCTTTTTTCAATAAAGGCCGTTTTGAAGAGTTGCTTCGCGCAATGGAAGTGAAAATATCTTTAAATGATGAAACGGCTCTTTTAGGCGCCGCTTATTTTGTGGCTTTTAAAGACTAAAAACTATACTTTAAAGACGCAAAGAACATGTCGTTGTCGTCTATGACGTCAAAAAGATTACTCCCTTTTAGATAATCAACGTATCCCAAAGTGGCGTTGAAGTTATCATTTATCGCATACTCAAACCAAAGCCTTGAAAAGCCGCCTTGATTCATCTCTTTGCCAAACAAAGAGATTAAAAAGTTGGCTTTTAGAGTCGCGTTTAAAAAATCGGAGTTTGCTCTAAAAGCGTATTGCGTCGTATCTTCTAAAACTTCCAATGGCTGTAACTTCAATGCGTCGTCATAATTAAACATATGACGATTCGCCAACTCTAAAGCCATGCCCGTTTCACTGAAACCATTATATTCCAAACCAACCAAAGCGTCTAACTTTTTAAAAGTTTTATTCCCAGTCGAGCTAAACTTATACCCATCAAAATAAGCGGCTTCCGACTTTAAAAGCCAACTATCATGGAGATAATTAAAAGCAAAGCCCAACATGTTTAAATCTTCATGCACTAGGGTCGCTTGATTTGCGAGAACTTCAACATGACCTGCGTCGCTTGTCGTGTTTACGGCGTATAGACTCAAATCCCATCCACTAAAAGTTCCATTCAAACTCAATGCCAAAGATGGTTTGTTTTCTATCTTGTTACTTGGCGAAGGGAATAAAAATGGATAAAAATCGCCGCCGTTAACTGGGTTTTTGCTATATCTCGTTTCCCCCACGACTATGAAGTTTGCGTTCCAATCGCCAAAATAGTAGTCAAACTTCGCCATGCCTACAGGTAAGCGCAAATCTTCGATGTCTACAATTCCAGGAGTTCTATTATCGAGCGGATTGAGTACGTCCGTCACTCTGATGGTATCCGAACGACCCCAAA
>CALDOC010000201.1 GCA_937914675.1 uncultured Sulfurimonas sp. | reverse complement strand
TTGAGGACAAAAACCCCTTATGCGTCAAAACTCTGCAACTCTTCTGTGAAATATACGGCGCGGAAGCTGGAAATCTAGCGCTCAAAAGCATGTCTTTAGGTGGCGTTTATATAGGAGGAGGCATAGCCCCTAAAATTTTGCCATTCATGCAAGACGGACACTTTATAAACGCTTTTTTCAATAAAGGCCGTTTTGAAGAGTTGCTCAGAGGCATGGAGGTGAAAATCTCTTTAAATGATGAAACAGCTCTTTTAGGCGCCGCTTATTTTGTGGCTTTAAAAGACTAAAAACTATACTTTAAAGACGCAAAAAACATGTCGTTGTCGTCTATGACGTCAAAAAGATTACTACCTTTTAGATAATCAACGTATCCCAAAGTGGCGTTGAAGTTATCATTTATCGCATACTCAAACCAAAGCCTTGAAAAGCCGCCTTGATTCATCTCTTTGCCAAACAAAGAGATTAAAAAGTTGGCTTTTAGAGTCGCGTTTAAAAAATCGGAGTTTGCTCTAAAAGCGTATTGCGTCGTATCTTCTAAAACTTCCAATGGCTGTAACTTCAATGCGTCGTCATAATTAAACATATGACGATTCGCCAACTCTAAAGCCATGCCCGTTTCACTGAAACCATTATATTCCAAACCAACCAAAGCGTCTAACTTTTTAAAAGTTTTATTCCCAGTCGAGCTAAACTTATACCCATCAAAATAAGCGGCTTCCGACTTTAAAAGCCAACTATCATGGAGATAATTAAAAGCAAAGCCCAACATGTTTAAATCTTCATGCACTAGGGTCGCTTGATTTGCGAGAACTTCAACATGACCTGCGTCGCTTGTCGTCTTTACGGCGTATAGACTCAAATCCCATCCACTAAAAGTTCCGTTCAAACTCAACGCCAAAGATGGTTTGTTTTCTATCTTCTTACTTGGCGAAGGGAATGAAAATGGATAAAAATCGCCGCCGTAAACGGGGTTTTTGCTATATCTCGTTTCCCCCACGACTATGAAGTTTGCATTCCAATCGCCAAAATAGTAGTCAAACTTCGCCATGCCCACAGATAAGCGCAAATCTTCGATGTCTACAATTCCCGGAGTTCTGTTATCGAGCGGATTGAGTACGTCCGTCACTCTGATGGTATCCGAACGACCCCAAA
>CALDOC010000200.1 GCA_937914675.1 uncultured Sulfurimonas sp. | reverse complement strand
TTGGGAGCGCTCATCGCGCTTGGAATGTTGGTGGACGAAGCCATAGTCGTGGCGGAAAACATCTATAGGCATTTGGAAGAGGGGATGGAGAGAAGGGAAGCCGTCATAGTCGGCGCGACTGAAATGTTTCCAGCGGTTTTGACGGCGACTCTCACGACGGTTTTCGCGTTTTTGCCTATGCTGCTCATGACCGGCGACATGGGGATGTTTATCAAAATCATCCCAATCATGATCAGCGTTTTACTGCTTTCGTCGCTCTTTGAGGCGTTTTACTTCTTGCCGCTTCACGCGCATGACTTTTTGAAGGTCTCAAAAAGTGGAAGTTTTACAAAAGTTTTTTGGGAAAAAATGTACTCTACGTATAGCGTTGCGCTTCATTTTGTGTTTAAGAGAAAAATCATATCGCTCTTGGTTATCGTCGTAAGCATTATATCGTTCACGTACGTCATGATGAAAAACACAAAGTTTCAACTCTTTCCAGATTTTGACAATACTCAAATATACGTTTACGGAAAAGTGAATATTAATAATGAATTGACGGATACGGAAAAAATTGTGACAAAGTTGGAAAAGATTTTACTAAATAACTTGGACAAAAAAGACATGTCCTCGGTAACGTCGGTAGTCGGTTTTAAAATGGATTCTAAAAATAGGGCGGAACTCGGTGACAACCTGTTTCACATCTTTGTAGACTTGCATGAGAGAGCCCCCGTCAACATGTTTGACATATATATAAGTCCATACTTGTCGCTAGAGTACGATCCAAGCGTTCAGATAAGAAACAAAGACGCGAAAGAGATAGCCAAACGCATCGAAGAACTTTTAAAAGACGAGATAAATCTAAAAGAGAATGGCGCTTTGGTGTTTGAGGAACTTGTTACAAAAGTGCCAGGAGCCGGGGTGGTGGCAAACGACATAGAGATAAGTTTAAGCGTGAATGAGGGCATAGACATATTGGCGGGACTCTCTCTCTTAAAAGAAAAGTTGTCTAGCGTTGATGGCGTGTTTAACGTGGGTGACGACGCCGACATTGGCGAAAAAGAGTTGAAGCTGCGCGTTAACGGATACGGGCAAGAACTTGGCTTTAACGAAGAGATAGTTTCTAGCGAACTTCGAGCGTACTACCTAAAAGGGGAGTATGGAAAATTATTTAACTCAAGCGGATTAATTAGAATCAAATTAGAGAGCGGCATAAACAAAGATATAGAATCGATCAATAGAGTGGAATTGCAGATACCATCAACTGACCAATACATAGCCTTGAAAGAGATATGCGAGTTTGTATACGTTCAAAGTTTCGTGACGCTCAAAAAAGAGGATGGAAGACGCATACGAAGCGTTTACGCCTCTTTGGATAAAACAAAAATGACCTCCTCAGAGGTGATGGAAATATTAAAGCCAACCATAAAAGAGTTGCAAGAGAAAAAATACAAGATAGACGTTAAAGGCGAAGAGAAGGAGAACAACAAAAACAAAAGAGAGATGATGCAGTCGGCGCTCATAGCCCTTTTCTTGATTTTCATAACCCTCGTCTGGTTGTTTGACTCCATCAAACAGTCGCTAATAGTAATAAGCACCATCCCCCTCGTACTACTCGGCGTTTACGTGGGGCATTGGCTAATGGGTCTAAACCTCACGATGCCCGGACTCATAGGCGTTGTGGGACTAGCGGGCGTCGTCGTGAACGACGGTCTCATCATGGTGGATTTTATCAAAACCTCAAAAGACACGGAAGAGCTTATGAGAAACGCGAAGACTAGGCTAAGGCCAATTTTACTGACGTCGTTAACGACCGTGTTGGGATTGATTACTCTGATATTTTTCGCGTCGGGACAGGCGAAAATACTACAACCCATGGCCGTCTCTTTAGGCTTCGGCATAGCATGGGCCACCGTCTTAAACCTAATTTACGTGCCACTGCTCTTCGCGGTGGCGTATAGAATAAAAACTCCAATAAAACAAATAGAAGGATAAACATGAATTTAGACATAACATACGCGCAATTTGGAGTAAGACCTCCAGTAACCAAGCCAATACCAGAGTTTTTAATAGAAGTAACCGAGAGTGGAATGAGAGAGATAATTTCGAAACATTATGATTTGATTAGAGTGAGTGAAATAGCGCATATCTTTCCAAAAGATGAAAAAGAGTTTGAAAAAGCGAAAGTGCATTCGGCCGATTTTTTTATACAAATATGCGGAGGACCGGCGTACTTCAATCAAAACCGCGGAG
>CALDOC010000199.1 GCA_937914675.1 uncultured Sulfurimonas sp. | reverse complement strand
ATTACCGATAATTTTCAAATATTAAAACCTGCTTTTTGAATTTTGTTGAGTATATTCTATCAAGTTGCACTATCATTCCCGTCGATTCGGCAAGAGGGATAAATCTATCAGGATATATCAAACCCAACTCGGGGTGTTTCCATCGCACAAGAGCTTCCGCGCCGACAAGCTTGTTGGTTTGCGCGTTCATCTGTGGTTGAAAATAAACAAGTAGTTCATCATTTACGAACGCTTTTCGAAGCTCTGTTTCCAAAAAGACTCTTTCCATAGCTTTTTTTGTCATCTCTTCATCATAAAAAAAGTATCTATTTCTACCGCTATCCTTTGCTTTATACATCGCCGAATCGGCGTTTCTCAAAAGAGCGTTAGCGCTAACGCCGTCATGAGGATACATGGCTATGCCAACGCTCATCCCGATATACAAAGTATTGTTTTCTATGGCGAAAGGTTCTTTTGAAGTCTCCATAATCTCGACTATAAAATTAGAGACAGAATCTATGGTATCTATATTGTTCAAAACAATGCCAAACTCATCACCGCCTAATCTTGAAAAAGTGTCTGTAATTTCAACTTTCTCGTTAAGTCTCTTTGCAAATTCCACTAAAATTTTATCGCCTACGTTATGTCCTAAAGAGTCGTTTATTTCTTTAAAATGATCTAAATCTATAAATAGAAGAGCGATTTCTTCTTTATCTCTTTTGGCTACGTTGATAGACTGCTTTAATCTATCTAAAAAAAGCACGCGATTTGGTAAATCTGTCAGCGCGTCATGATTTGCCTGATACTCTAACTTTTCTCTCTGTTCATCAAGTACCTTCAAACTTCTTTGCAAATCAGATTGATTTTTTTTAAGTTTTGTAATGTCACGACCCGCGCCAACCGTGCCTATGGTTTTTCCATCTTTATCATAAAATGGAGCCTTATATACTTCTAAGTACATAAGCTTGCCTTTTACGTTGCCATACTCTTCAAACTTCATAGCTTTATCATTTTTTATCACGTCTATGTCACTGTTAAAACATAGCTCACCAAAAGTATGCCAACTTGGGATGTGTTTATGTAATTCTCTCTCACGAAGAGCAAAAAAAACGTCTCCTTTGCCTATCGGTTCTTGCGTGTCTTTTGCCATAAGCAAACCATCACAAATAGCCTGATTGACGTAGAGATAATTTCCATCCAAATCTTTCACCCACAACATATCTGGCAAATGTTGTGTTAAAAGTTTAAGTAGTTCTGAGTTGTGTTCTTTTAAATCTTCTACCGTGAATGACATAACCAGCCCCCCCCCTATTATTATAAAAATTATAATATTCTACTATAAAAAATTTAAAATATCAACAAACCAACCGTGGATGGGCTAAGCAGATTTGTTATCTGGATGAAAGTGGCATACAGGAGTATCTCTCTCTTCTTTAACACTACATCTTTCTCTAATCCACATGGTAAAGATACCCAATAAATACGATAGTATTATTGTTATAATTAGTTCAAAATTCATTTTATTCCTTTGTACTTCACTTTAAATTCAACTCGTTTGTTTAATTCCATGGCGTTAGGATTAGAGTCTGGCGCCATAGGTCTGTACTGACCATAACCTATGGACTCAAGTCTCTTTTTATCTATGCCTTTTTCCATCAGATAATTCATCACGCTTAACGCTCTTCTTTTTGAAAGTTTCAGATTTCTTT
>CALDOC010000198.1 GCA_937914675.1 uncultured Sulfurimonas sp. | reverse complement strand
CTAGCGCCATAAACAAAATTCGTTTTTACGACGATGAAAAAGCACTCTCCAAAGCGCTTGTCGAACTTAAGAAAAATCTCTTGCGCGCGGACGTAAACCATAAAGTCGTTAAAGAGCTAATTGAAAAAGTCGAGATAGACACTAAGGCGAACGGAATTGGTAAAGATCAGTTTCTAGAGGCTCTTAGAAAAGCGCTTAATGAGCTTTTGGAGATAGGCGGAAGCAAAGGTTTTACTTTCGCTCCGAATCCTCCGACGGTCATACTTATGACTGGGCTTCAAGGTTCTGGAAAAACGACGACGACCGGTAAGTTGGCGACGTATTTAAAAAATAAACAAAAAAAAGTTTTAATCGTCGCCGCGGATTTACAGCGTTTGGCGGCGGTTGAACAACTCCGTCAAATTTCCGCTCAAATAGAAGTGGAACTTTTTGAAGACGAGAGTCTTAAAAGTCCAGTTGAAGTAGTTAAGGCGGCCCTCGCGAAAGCGAGTAAAGGCATTTACGACGTGGTTCTTATAGACACGGCGGGACGTCTCGCCATTGACAACGAACTCATGGATGAGCTTGAAGCCGTGAAAAAAGCCGCGAAGCCTCATGAAATTTTTTACGTCGCGGACTCTTTAACCGGACAAGACGCAATTAAAACTGCAACCTCGTTTAAAGAAAAAATCGGAATAGATGGCGTTATTCTTTCAAAATACGATGGCGATTCCAAGGGCGGAGTGGCTCTTGGACTCTCTTCTCAAGTCCAGGTGCCTTTGCGTTTTATTGGTAATGGCGAGAAGATGGAAGACTTGGAAGTGTTTTTACCCGAACGCATCGTAAATCGTCTTATGGGTTATGGCGACATTGAAGGCTTGGCGGAAAAAACGGCAAACATTATCGATGAAAAAACGGCCAAAAGACTTACTCAAAAAATCAAAAAAGGCAAGTTCAACTTTAACGATTTTTTAGAGCAGATGGAAAGTATGAAAAAGATGGGCAGCATGAGCTCCATTATGGGTATGATTCCGGGAATGGGAAATATGTCAAAAGCCATTAAAGATTTTGATTTTGAAAACTCGGGCGAACTCAAAAGAATAAAAGCGATGGTCTCGTCGATGACGCTAAAAGAAAGAGAAGATCCAGAACTTTTAAACAATTCTCGCAAGATAAGAATCGCGGCTGGTTGCGGACTTACGCAGGTGGAAATCAACAAAATGATAAAGCAGTTTAAAAACGCGGGAAAAATGGCGAA
This sequence comes from uncultured Sulfurimonas sp., assembly GCA_937914675.1. Taxonomy (GTDB): domain Bacteria; phylum Campylobacterota; class Campylobacteria; order Campylobacterales; family Sulfurimonadaceae; genus Sulfurimonas. Next base: position 162 of record CALDOC010000198.1, on the reverse strand, counting down.
AAAATTCTCAGGGCCAAAGGGCATGAAAGATTTGCAAGCCATGATGGGACAAATGGGCGGAGCGGGAGCGATACCTAGATAAAAGCGCTTTTAGCGCAAATATATAAACTTTTAGAAGTTTATATATTTGCATTCAATGCAAAAATTTAACATATACAGCTA
>CALDOC010000197.1 GCA_937914675.1 uncultured Sulfurimonas sp. | reverse complement strand
CCCATAGTATCCATTGCGCGTTTTCCGCGTCATAATGGTAAAAACGCTCAGTACCAGCGCTTGTCCCCTGATGGTCCAGTTTAGAGTATGCAGAAGCTATTACTGGACTTGCTGATAAATCATATGCTAAAACGTCTTCAGGTTTCGCTGTCGCCGCTTCATCAGAGATTGCCGTTACGTCTTGAGCCACCGCCGGTGAATTAAACGTTGCAGTTTCACTGATTTTTGTTTTATAAACTGTTCCAGTACCGCCAATTTGTATCTCAACGTCTTGACCTTCAAGCGTAGATTTATAATTAAGTTTGATTTTTGGAACAGATGGCGCGCCTTCTAACGAGATATACATAGAACGTATTGGCTGAGTTTCTGAGAATGTCGTATCTATTGTATTAATAGCCATAACTAAGGAAAAAGGAATAAGTGGCGCGCCACTCGAATCTTTAAGGGCTTGAAAAGTAGCCATGTTCTTGGCTCCAGTACTATCTTGAAACATTGTACCAGCCGCTGCATTAGCTATAATGGCTGCGCTAGGAGAAGCTAAGTCATCGCTTGTAGAAACCTCCGTAACCTGACTAAAACCAGCCGAAAACGTACCATCGGAAGCCGGTGGAGTAGCCACGCCGCTGCTAAAGTCGTTCACGCCAAACATAATCCATGCGTTGTCATTCGTCTTATTCGTCAAAGGCAAATAAGTTGCGTTTGGATCCGCTAAGACCGCATTGTTTAGAGCTAGTATAGTAACTAGGCTCAATATACTTTTTTTATAATTCATTTTATATCCCTTACTAATAATTTTTATCTATAAACTTTCTGTTCTAAAATAGACGAACCCACTCCGCTATTTAAAGTAACTCTAAAACAACTTTTTAACTCGTTGTCCAATTTTGGCGTTTCTACATAGAGAGTATTATTTGGCTCTGTTACCCATACCAAATCATACTCAATTCGAAACTGAGAGTTATCACCATACATATTTTTCCTAAAAGCAGTATCACCAACCACTGATCCACTTGCAAGTGTCTTATAAAAAACAATCACGTTAGAATTCTCGATCTTCCCTGTCTCCGTGTAAAAAGACATAACCGCAAGACCATTCACGTCATCAGACGTTTCACGGTCATTATTCTCATTATGATCTTGAAGAGGTATCGCTGTCGCATACGCGCTTTTACAAGCGTCCGCGTCATATACAGCGTCTACGATATCAAATACCGGATCTTCAATTGTTCCAGAATCTCCACCCGTTGAAGTGTTAGAATCTCCACCCGTTGAAGTGTTAGAATCTCCACCCGTCGACGAGTTAGAATCTCCACCCGTCGACGCGTTAGAG
>CALDOC010000196.1 GCA_937914675.1 uncultured Sulfurimonas sp. | reverse complement strand
TTTTTAGACAAGTCCATTAGAGGCGATCACTCCGCAAATTTATCGACTATACTTCAAAACGCGAGAGAAAACGCGATCATTAGTAGAGAGTACATAGACGAATTGGCGTTTGGCGAGATCATCGCGCTCAATGAAATGGCTCAGAGAACTTCTAAAAGCGACCTAAGAGTGGATTATCAAGACATTGATTACGCTCTCTCTTTAATCAGTGAAATTTGGGGAGCTCAAACAAAAAGAGGACACAGAAAAGCTGGCGATTATTTTTTAAAATTGGGAAAACTTGTTGAAGAGGTCGATTTTCGCTTAAGATTTAATAGAAAACAAGCAATGACGGAGTTGATTTTAGAAGAGATTAACGCAACGTTTAAACTGCTTAATCCTGAAATAAACATAAAAGCAAGCGATAACGACGATATTATGGGTGACATCTACAGACAAATGGATAAACTGATAGTAGTGGATTAAACGATAAAATTCAGTAGAGAATTCTACTGAATTTGGCTCTGACTTTGCGTTGGCAAAGTTGGTTCTTTACTCCCGACTTCTTCTCGTCTCACGTCCACCATAACCGACAAATTACTATTTCCGCTACTAAAAACGACGCCTTTCAAGGGTGAAATGTCATTGTAATCCCTTCCCGAACCTAAAAGAATGTGTTGTTCTCTTGGAATAAGATTATTGGTCGGATCAAACTCGATCCAGCCCGCGTTTGGCACGTAAACGGCGAACCAAGCGTGAGAGGCGTCCGTGCCAAATAATTTTTTTTGCCCATTGAGAGGGATTGTTTCAATATAGCCGCTCATGTATTTAGCCGGCAAACCTATGGTTCTTAGCGCGGATATGGCAAACTGCGCGAAGTCCTGGCATACGCCTTTCTTTGCCGCGAATATCTCCTCCACGGGCGTTGTAATGTCACTAAACCCAGACAAAAATTTAAAGTCGCTAAAGATGCGCTGCATAAACTCGTGCGCCGCCTCAAAAACGTCCCGATTATCCGTAAAAGATTCCAATGCGTACTCTTTTATTTGCGCTGAACCATAGGGTATGAGATCCGATTCAAAAAGATACTGCTTCGCGTACAGATCGGCAATATCGAATTTTGACAATCTTTTTATCGCTTCCTTATAAGTCATGCCGTTCGCTTTTACGTTGCGCACATGTTCGTCGATAACGTCTGGCGAGATTTCCACCTTCGATTTGCCAATAACGAAGAACGATTGATGAGGCTCTCTAATAAGCATATGCGTGTTCGCGTTTCCAAACATATCAAGGTAATCATGCGATTCAAAAGCCGCCGGAGAGACTTCCATTGAAAAATCCAGTAATTTTTGATACGCCGTAACCTTTGGTTTTAGTCTTGCGAGATTATGACTAAAAGTAACGTTGCTTTGATACTCAAATGCCGTTTTGTGATAAACGTTATATATCATGTAGCTCCTTAATCGTCATAATGTGAAAAATAAGTGTTTGAGAACTCATTTGAACACTCTAAAAATAGCGTGGACAACTCGGATAAAACCTTATCAAGTTCCATGTACACCCCGTCTTCTTCTTTAGTCTCTAACAAAGCGTTTAAATCCACCGACTCTAAAAGCACTTTTGCTTGCAAAAGAGCTTTTTCATAGGAAGTCGTCTCTTTTTTTGCCTTGGGCAAGAGTTTAAATTCTCTTAAAAGATCGTCTATTATATAGCCTATGGACTTTGGAAACTGTTTATTTAAAATTAAAAATTCCAATACGTTCTTGAGCGATAGGGAACTTCTGTAATGCGCTCTATACGCGTTGAAACTCTCTATGGAGTTGAGCATTCCTTCTAAGACGTCATGTCCAACCGATTTGTCGAGCTTAATGCAAAGCATTGATTTCGCTTTTGAGATAAGAAGCAAAGAGTCCTCAATTTGAAATCCTATCTCATACAAGAGATAGCCCTGCGCTCGAAAAACGCTCTCGTACACAAGTTGTTTGTACGCCATGAAATAGATAAGAAATTTGTCAAGCTCGCTCGCCACTACAATGGTCGAGTCTCCTTTTCTACTTGCAAATTCGCGCCACTCTTTTTGTATTTTGTCAAAAAGCTTCCAAGTTTCAAGAGTCATAAAATCTTTTAGATTAATGTTTGCGTTTGACAACATGTATATGGTCGAGGAGAGGGAACCTAATCGAAACATGTCTTTAACGATGGACGTAATCTCAACCATGGGAAACCTATTAAGGCTCGCCTGATTTTCGACGTCCAAAAATCCAGGATACGTCATAGTCATATGAGTTAAGGCGTTTTCTATCATGCGCTGTGATTCTAGCGAAGTTACGACTTCATATCTATAAAAGTTTGTTATTTTTTTAATCACGTGCAAAATCAATCTCGTAGTGGCGATGGAACGAGAGAGATACCTACCAAGCCAAAATAGATTCTCGGCTTTGAGCGTTGAGACTTGATCGATCGACGTTTCCGCGTAATGCGCGTGTTTTAAGCTAAAGGTTGGATTTGCGCTATGAGAGTCGTCTCCGAGTATCCATAAATCCTTGCTAAGTCCGCCATTGTTTGAGACAAGCAAACTATTTTTGCTGTTGGACATTCGAACGAGTCCACCGTTCATAACGCTGTACTCTTCATCTTTTTTTAGAGAGAACGTTCTAATAACGGCGTTTCTTGGTTCAACTTTGGCGTCTTCGTAATAAGGCACCGTAGAGAAACTCACCTCTTGTTGCGCAACGTATTTGTAAGGATTGTGTTTTAGCAAAGCGATAAGATTGTCGCGTTCGACTAAAGATAAATTTTTTCCAAAGTATATGTCTATGTTTTCGGTTCTGTCGATTTTTTTAATGACCAAAGAGCTTATGTTTTCTATCACGTAATCAAGCTCTTTCTTTTGACCGCACCACCATGTCGCGATTTGAGGAAGGATTAAATCTTCTTTCAAAAAGTATTGCGCTATTTTGTTCATAAAGGGGTTGAGACCTATATTTTCCAAAATCGCGCTGCCTATGGGATTGGCCATGTTGAGATTGCCTTCTCTCATGGTTTCGATAAGTCCCGCCACTCCGAGTCTTGAATCGTTTTTTAGTTCGAGAGGATCGCAATATCTATCGTCGACTCTTCGCAAAAGAGTGTTTATCTTCTTGAGTCCGCTCAAACTTTTCAACCAAAGAGAACCCTTTTTTGTCAACAAATCCTGCCCTTGAAGCATATTGATTTCCAAAAAAGAACTCAAGTACGCATGTTCAAAATAAGTTTCATTGTGAGGACCGGGAGTAAGCAGCGCTACGGTTGACAAATCGCCGCCGGCGAGCTTTTTTAGCATCGCTTTGTAATCTTCGACAAAAGAGGACAATTTCTTTTTTGTAATCTCCGGGTAGAGTTCCTTTGCGATGACGTTCATGGCGAGTCTGTTCTCTATGGCGTAGGCCAGTCCCGATGGAGCTTGAGTTTTATCGCTGATAATCCACATTTTTCCATCGGGTCCTCTCGCTATGTCCGCTGCGTAATAGTAAAGGTTAAAATCCTCTTTAGCCCCAAAATCAAAAACTTCCGTTGAAAAACCCTTGTGACCAAAGATAACTTCAGCGGGAACGATGTTTTCTTTGATAAGTTTTTGCTCCGAGTATAAATCTTTAAATATTAAATTTAAAAGTTTCGCCCTCTGTCTCAAACCTTTTTTTATCTCTTCCCATTCGGGTTCCCCAATAACAAAAGGAATGGGGTCAAGTCCCCACCTTCTGTTTGTGGGCTTGTCGTTATCGTTGTAAATATTGTAAGTTACGCCATTGTCTTCAAGATGCCAGTCTATCTCGTCTTGTTTCTCTTCGAGCAGTTTCAAGCCCGCTTTTTCTATATCCGCGACAACGTTTTTCCAACACTCTCTGACGTTGTCGTCATTATCATATAGTTCATCAAAGGATGATTCTGAAACGTAACTATCAAAAATTTGCATTTACTGTTTTGCCCACTTTCTTCTTAAATCTAACGTATTTGGATATTCCAAACTCGTAGGAACTTCTTGAAAAAGAAATACCGCGTTTGTTGGTCTATCTTTAAATAAAACCGCTCTTTGCGCGCCATTGACGTCTCTTAAACTTTGTTGCACCATTGAAGACGAAACGTATTCCAAGTTGCCTTGAGTATGATTAAAAGGCTGAAATCTATTGATTCTTCTTGACTCCGCTTCCCCCGCGTTGATTGGGAAAGTTTCATACGTTCTTCCCCCCGGATGAGAAACATGGTACGTCATTCCACCTATGGATCTTTCGTTCCATTTGTCCACAACGTCAAACGTAAGTGGAGTGTCGACGCCTATGGTCGGATGCAACGCCGACCATGGTTGCCACGCTTTGTATTTGACTCCAGCGACAAACTCGCCCTCGACTCCCGTAGGACTCAAAGGTATCACGACGGAGTTGCATGTGAGCAAATAGCGTTCTGAAACAAAATTGTTTACTTTTATCTGCACTCTCTCTAACGAAGAGTCAACGTAGCGAGACGTTCCCTGAGAACCACTCTCTTCACCAAGAACATGCCAAGGCTCAATCGCGGCGCGAAGCTCCAAATGCACGTTTTCAACCGTCGCCATTCCATAAAGAGGAAATCTAAACTCAAAAAACGGGTCAAACCAATCAAGTCCGAAATTATACCCTTCGTTGTTCAAAAATTCAACAATGTCTTTCATGTCCTCTTTGACGTAATGCTCAAGCAAGAACTTGTCATGAAGTTGCGTGCCCCAACGAACGAGTTTGTGTTTGTAAGGTTTTCTCCAAAAGAGCGACACTAGCGTTCTAATAAGAAGATTTTGCATCAGGGCCATTTTAGGGTGTGGAGGCATGTCAAATCCCCGAAGTTCCAAAATCCCAAGTCTTCCGGTACTAGAATCAGGGGAATAAAGCTTGTCTATACAAAATTCCGATCTGTGAGTATTTCCCGTTATATCCGTGAGCATGTGACGGAAAAGTCTGTCCGTAAGCCAAAAAGGAACCTCTTGATCTAGTGGAATTTGCGCAAACGCGATTTCCAATTCGTAGAGATTTTCCAATCTTCCCTCGTCGACGCGAGGCGCTTGAGAAGTCGGTCCGATGAAAGCTCCCGAGAAAAGGTAGGAAAGACCCGGATGATGCTGCCAAAAAGTGAGTAAACTTCTAAGCACTTCGGGGCGTCTGAGAAGCGGGCTGTCCGCTGGCTTCATCGCGCCTATCGTGACGTGATTTCCACCACCCGTTCCCGTGTGTTTTCCATCAAGCATAAACTTTTCCGTTCCAAGACGAGATTCTCTCGCGTCGTTGTAGAGCGTGAAGAGGTTTGTCGTCAACTCTTGCCAAGAACTCACAGGCTGAATGTTCACCTCGATGACGCCTGGGTCGGGAGTGACTTTGATGGTCTCCAAACGAAGGTCGTGAGAGGGTTCGTACCCTTCTAAAACCACTTTAATCTCCAGCTTTCTCGCGACCGCTTCTATGGAAGCTATGAGGTCTAAAAAGGCGTTTGTATGATTTAAAGGCGGCAAGAATACGTAAAGTTTCCCATTTCTTATTTCTATGTTGAGCCCAGTTCTAATAAAAACGGCGTTAGGGTCGTTCTTGGCTTTAAAGCTCTCTACGTCTTTTGCGTTTTTTTCCGCTTTTCTAAGAAAATTTTTAAGTTTTGGCGCTTTGGCGAAAAGGTCCGGCTCAAAATGCAAAGGCAACTCGTTTTGGGGTTTCTCTATCAATGAATCCATTGGAAGTCTCAGACCTAAAGGCGAATCTCCGGGAATTAAGAAAAGTTTCTCTCTTCTAAACGTCCAAAACGAAGTCATCCATTCATCTTCCGCGTAGTTGAGAGGAAGAACGAAGCCAACCGGCTTGCTTAAGCCTTGACTTAGCACTCTCGCGATGGTTTGTCTCTCAAGAGCGCTATCGATATCGTACTCTGAGGGGTCTATGTCTATAGGAAGCGCGGCTTCTTTCATGATGTAATGCATAGGGTCTTCATAGGCCGTCATGATAGTCTCGTCCGTCACTTTTAACGTCAGAGCCAACGTCTCTAAAAACTTTTGGGCGTCTTCGTTCGTATAGTTGTAGCTTTCGTTCATACTTGCGAATAAATTTGCGTCTTTCCAAATTTTCTTGCCGTCTTTTCTCCAAATGATGGACGTCTGCCATCTTGGGATAGGCTCTCCCGGATACCATTTTCCTTGGGCGTAGTGAAGCATTCCGCCTTTGCCAAAAGAGTTGAGCAGTCTTCTCGCCAACGTGTCGGCAAGTTCTCTTTTGAGAGGACCGTCGGCGGCCGTGTTCCATTGCTCCGATTCCATGTCGTCTATCGATACGAAAGTCGGTTCTCCACCCATGGAGAGTCGTACGTCGTTTCTTTGAAGTTCGGCGTCCACTTCGTAACCCAAGGCGTCTATGGCTTCCCATTGATCGTCGCGATATGGTTTCGTAACGCGAGGAGATTCAAAAATTCTTGTCACGGTGTTTGAAAATTCAAACTCAGTTTCGCATTTGTCGCTTAAACCTTCGATGGCGTGCGCGCTTTCAAAATGAGCGGTGCAAGCGAGTGGGATGTGTCCCTCTCCAGCGAATAAACCGCTAGTGGAATCAAGCCCCACCCAGCCGGCGCCTGGAAGATACACTTCCGTCCATGCGTGCAAATCCGTAAAATCTTCCTCTGGACCGCTTGGACCGTCGAGCGATTTTTCATCTTGTTTTAGTTGAACCAAATAGCCTGAAACAAATCTCGCCGCAAGTCCCAAAGTTCTTAAGACCTGGACGAAAAGCCATGCGTAATCTCTACAGCTTCCAAGTTTCTTGTCAAGAGTGTATTCGCATTTTTGAACGCCCGCTTCAAGACGAACGGTATAGTTTAAATATTTGTAAATTTCGGTATTGAGGTAAACGAGAAAATCATTGACTCTGCGCTCTTTCAAATCAAGCGACGCCATGAATTCTTTAAGATGCTTCCCGCTTTCGGTAATTTCAAAGTAGGGAGTCAATTCCGCTTTTAATTCAGGCTTGTACTCAAATGGATACTGTTCGGCGTACTCTTCGACGAAAAAGTCAAAAGGGTTGATTGAAATCAAGTCCGCGATGACTTCCACGTCGATTCCAAACTCTTTTACTTTTTCGGGAAAAACGATTCTTGCCAAATAATTTCCATAAGCGTCTTGCTGCCAGTTGATAAAATGATTTTCCGGCGTTATTTTCATGGAATAGGCGTCAATTGGCGTTCGGCTATGAGGAGCGGGACGAAGTCTTATGGTGTGCGGTGAAAGCGATATGTATTTATCATACTTATAATGAGTTTTATGCGAGAGTACTACTTTTAACGACATAATCTTCCTTTAATATTTAATTGTTACTTACAATTTATTTATGTAGAAATACTACTAACAAATACTTTTTTTTTTATAAATTTAGTTTTTTTATTATATCACTTAATCTCCTATTTAATCTTCTTAAACGCTTAATATTCAAACATTTTTTACACTCAATGCTTTAAAGGAGAGTAACCCATACTCCCACGTCAAGAGTGGAGTCCGCCACGCCGGCATAAGAACCGGAGATAGGCGCGACGGCGTCGGCGAGTCTTGATACGGCGACGGGGATATGGTCGGCTCCCGCAATGTCTCCAATGGTAGGGTCAAAACCTTTCCACCCTCCCCCTGGCAAATAAACCTCCGCCCACGCATGAGTGGAACCAATCTGAGCGGACATCAGCGGCGCGTAAAGATACCCGCTCACAAACCTCGAAGCGAGTCCCAAACACTTCACCGTTTCCATAAAAAGAAGAGCGAAATCACGGCAAGACCCAGAACCTAGGCGAAGCGTTTGTTCAACGCTCTGCACTCCGGGCGCTTCTCTTACCGTATAAGAGAACGTTTGGTAAATATGCGAGCTGAGTCGTTGCAATAGCGTGTACGTTTGAATCTGTTCGCTTGTTTTGTAAACGTTGTAAATCATACTATTTAAAAGCTCTCTAGTTTCTCTGTTTGGCAGTTGCATGTAGGGCGAAAGTAAAAATTTATCCTCGGATTTGTATTCAAATGGAAAAGTGATGGCGTAATGAGCAACTATGAAGTCAAGAGGAGATTCGTTGTATTGCTGAATAATCACCTCGCTTTCAATTAAAAGTTGGCGCGTTGGCTCGCTAAAACTCGCTATGGCGACTGAATTGCCCTCAACGTCTCTATGCCAAAGCGTTTTAGCTTCGGGCGCGCTTTTTAAAATAAAGGATTCGATTCTCAGTTCATGGTCTTCTCTCGGACGCAGTAGCAGACGGTGTTCGCCAAGCGTAACGCTGGCGGAATAGTTGTAATAAGTGCGGTGAATGATTTTATAACGCTTCATATGTAATCCTCGTATAAAAGTTTAGTTATTTTCAATCCGCTCAACGCGAACGTATTGCGAAGATGGGTACAGGCTTGGTCCAAACTGATTGTAAATCGCGACGTCCGCCGCGTCGCGACCATAACCGATTGCGACGTATCCACCTTTGACTTGAGTTTGCGTCGCGTCAAACAAGTACCATCTGTCTCCAACGTAAACCTCAAACCAAGCGTGCAAATCCATGGGTTCTAGGCCGTGAAGATATCCGACAACCATTCGTGCGGGAATGCTAATGCTTCGACACATGGCGATTCCTAGATGAGACAAATCTCTGCACACCCCATACTTCCTAGCGTTCACTTCTATCGCCGAGACGAGGGCGTCGCTAACGTTAGGCTCAAAACTGATATTGTTTTGTAGCCATTTCGTTATGGCCACGACTTGATTATAACCCAAAAGTTCATTGGCGATTATTTCCGAAGTCATCTGAGCAAATCGGTCCGACTCGCAATAACGGCTTGGCAAAAGATACATGAGCACCGATTCGGGAAGGTTTTGTATCTCCACGAAAGGGGCTCCTTGAACTTGGTCTATGGTATGGGCCGTCGTCACTTTTGCGGCGGTGTGGATGGAAAAATTTCCAACGGGAGCGATTAATCTCTGACAAAGATTTCCGTAGATGTCGGTAAATTCAAACACGGGCACGCTTGGGGTGATTTTATACTCTTCATAGGAAATCCACTGATTTGCGCCACTGCGTGGACGCAACATCAGAACAAAAGGCGTTGGCGTAACGATGTCAAATTTCAAATCACAACTTGCATATAACAACATATTTTATTTCCTTTACTCATTCTACACTAAGTTTAATCGTAAGTATAGTATTACTTCTTATATATTTACGAATAACTCTGTTTAATATTTAAGCTATGAATATGGTAAAATGGCATTTATAATTTAAACGCTCTCCATGAACCTCGCCAAATTAGAAATGAAACCAATGTAAATTAAGGAACAAATATGCAAAAACTTACGCCACAAGGGCAAAATCTAGTAAATGATTTAGCCAACAGATACAATTTAAGTACAGATACCGTTATATATATGATTGGAGCCGTAAACAACGGCGGTGGAACCATGGCGCAGTTTAATTCTCCGCAACTCGGCGGCTCGGGTCAATGGATGAGAGGCGGCATGACAATGGTTGGAGACATGTTTAACAACGGCCTAAAAAACACCGTAAACAATCTATGTAGCGACATCTCCAACGCTTTGTCAAATACGCAAATTTTTCCTATCGCGCCCGCAGGAACCAGAGAAAGCAACCAATGGTGGCCAACGAGTTTAAATTTGGGTTCTCCATTTAGCAGTGGTGGACAAAACAACGTGCGCTACGCGGTGTTTCCAAACAGACTTGCGGTTGAACGCAACGGAGAAGTAACCGTCTATAACACGCTCGACAATAACGTTAGTGGCGTTTCTCAGCAACAAGGAGGAGACGCCTCGCTCACTTTTAGCAGCCAATACGGAACGATAGCCGTCGCGTCTCTGCCCGTCGTTTATGGAAGTAACTCTCTCCAAAACGCTCCTCAAAACAATTTTCTCCAAGAATCCAACAATAACTTTGTGGTTCCCCAACCCGTTGCGCAAAACAACGCAGCTGAGAGCGTTACTCAAAACAATGAAACCTCAAAATCAACAGAGGGAATCATAGAGATGATAGAAAAACTTTCTAGCCTTCATAAAGCGGGCATTCTCTCCGATGACGAATTCTATTCAAAAAAAACCGAACTATTAAGTAGAATTTAAATACGCCATTAATGGATATTGGAAAAAATACAAGGCGTTTTGAAAATTAAGCTAACTTCTTGAAACTATGACTAAAAAATAAGCAATATATTGCTTATACCGCTAGGTTATCTAAGTTATAATTCCCTTTGATATTTTATAAAAAGGAAGAGTTTAATGGAAAATTTTGCAGACGTTCAATATATATTGACAAGTTTTTTAATGCTTTTCGCGGGAGCGTTAGTTATGTGGATGGCGGCGGGATTCGCCATGTTGGAAGCGGGATTGACCAGATCAAAAAATAGCGTGGTCATTTTATTAAAAAACATGTTGCTTTACGCCGTTTCATCCATCATGTTTTATCTCATCGGTTACAATCTAATGTATGGCGGCGGTGGCAGTTTTATGGGTGATTTCAACTTCGTCTTGAATGGGATTAGCTATGGCGATCACTCTCTCATGGCGGACTTCTTTTTCCAAGTCGTATTCGTCGCGACGGCCGCTTCCGTCATTTCAGGCGTTGTCGCCGAGCGGATAAAAATTTGGGGTTTCTTAATATTTGTGGCCGTTTTAACCGCCGTCATTTATCCGATTCAAGGACATTGGTCTTGGGGTGGCTCTTCCCTTGGCGGATTAATGGAAGGATTTAGCGATTTCGCCGGTTCCACCGTCGTGCATTCGGTTGGCGGCTGGGCGGCTTTGGCGGGAGTTTTGCTTCTTGGCGCCAGACAGGGAAAATACAACTCCCGAGGGCAGGTGAATCCGATTTTGGGCTCATCCCTTCCTCTCGCCACTTTAGGGACGTTTATTTTGTGGTTGGGATGGTTTGGTTTCAATGGCGGTTCCGTTTTGGCGATGGGGACGAAAGAGAACGTCGATTCTATCGCCGCCGTTTTTGCGGCGACAAACATGGCCGCGTCGTTTGGAGCCGTCACCGCGGCGATTTTAACGCAAATTTTATATAAAAAAGTAGATTTAACCATGGTTTTAAACGGCGCGCTCGCTGGTCTTGTCGCCGTCACCGCCGCGCCAAACATGGGTATGCTAGCCGCGTCCGTGGATGGTTTCGTCGCTGGGATTTTAGTCGTGTTTTCAATCATTTTCTTTGACAAACTGCAGATTGACGACCCTGTTGGAGCTCTTTCCGTTCATCTCGTAAACGGTATTTGGGGAACTTTGGCGGTATCTATTTGGAATCCAGAAGTGACTTTTTTCATGCAACTCAAAGGCGTGCTCATCGTTGGTCTCTTTACGTTTAGCGCCTCGTTTATTTTATGGTACCTGATTAAAATCTCCATTGGCATTCGCGTGGACGCCAAACATGAGCTAGACGGCGTCGACGTTCATGAAACAGGATTGGAAGCTTATCCAGAGTTTTCAAAAAAAGGTTAAACTCATGAATGATAAAGACAGATACGTAGCTAGCGTCAGAAAAGCTCGCGCCGAACACGGCAAATGGCTAAACGCGGTCAAAGTTATGGTCTCTGGTTTTGAAAAAAACAAAGATTTGGTCGCTTTAAATCAATCAGAGTCGCCCTTCGGCGTTTGGCTCAACGAAGAAGCGATACTTTTGTCAACGATCAATAGCAAAGCGGCGCTCATAGACGTGGAAGAGATGTTTAACGAGTGCTACTCCCTCTATCACAAAATATATCATCGACTTTTCAATACCAAAAACAGTAGCCTGCTTAGCTCCGTTTTTGGCATAAATAAAGTGTCTGTCGATGATTTAAAACTCTCAGAACACTACTATGAAGAGTTGGTCAAAAAATCAGATCAACTCACCAACAAATTGCGAGTTTACGAGAATCAAGTGCAAGCGAACGGTGAAGAAAAATTTGAAGGTCTCTATGCGAAAGAGACGATTTTCATCAAAGAAGAGAGCGTTGAAATAAAGACGCAGAGATACTATAGAGGAAGTTTAATCAGCGATGATTGATTTTACTTATTTTTTAAGCTTACTTCTTATATACTCCTGGATTGACTGTCAGTCGGTCATTCTTAAACAAAGGAGTATTTTTGGCAATCATAGTGGACAAAGTACAGAAAAAAAAAGACATAGCGCTCTCATGCAAAGAACTGTTTGTAAATAACTCCATAAAAGAGTTGACTATCGCGGAGGTTGCGAAAACCGCTGGGGTTGGCAAGGGAACCATTTATGAATACTTCAACAACAAAGAAGAGATAGTTTTCGAGATAGTCAACATCCTGCTTCAAGAACACAATCAAGCAAAACATGCAAAAATGCAAACGTTAAACTCTTCAAAAGAGAAAATCAAACTTTTCTTTTACGTCTTTTACGACAAAGAGAACGAACAGCTCCGAAAACTCTACAAAGAGTTTGTCTCCATCTCTCTCGTCTCTCCAAATCCCGAAATGATTACTTTTCAAAGCAAATGCGCGACTACGTATTTTGAGTGGTTTGAAGAGGTCATACAAGAAGGCATAGACAAAGGCGAACTCCTTGTTTCTTCAAAAAAATTGGCCAGAGGTCTTTTTGTCATTGGAGAGGGTCTTTTTATCTCAAAGGAAGTAACGACCACCATAGACGATTTAAAATTTGAGCTTGACACTTTCTTTGACACGCTCTTTGAACTTATAGAGGTGAAAAAATGATACGAGTACTATTTCTTTTGCTACCACTCTTTTTAAACGCGGAGAGTTTAAAAGATTTGATAGAGTTGGCGACGACCAACAACGATTTGATTCTCTCAAAACAGTACAACGAACAATCGCGAGCCAAAGAGTTGGCGTCTAAAAAAAGCGCTTATTTCCCTACGATAGAC
>CALDOC010000195.1 GCA_937914675.1 uncultured Sulfurimonas sp. | reverse complement strand
GCTTAAACTTTTATAGTCGTTGTTGCCTATTACAAGAGCGACTCTCTGCTCACTCTTCATCATCTTCATGAGTTGCATGCCACGGTCACTATTTGCTATGTTTATTACTTTTATCTAAATAATTCTACACTAAATAAGCTAAATAGTGTACAATTTCAAATACAAAATTAAGGATATAAAATGGCATGGGCAACGGCGAGACATATACTAGTAGATAGTGAAGAGAGATGCGAAGCGCTTAAAGCGGAGATAGAAAACGGAACTGAATTTGGTGAGGTCGCAAAAGAAAACTCGACATGTCCATCATCGAGAAAAGGCGGGGATTTAGGGAAATTTGGACCGGGGCAAATGGTTCCCGAATTTGACAAGGCGGTTTTTAACGGTGACGTCGGCGTGGTTTATGGACCGATTAAAACTCAATTTGGCTTTCACTTGCTAGAAGTAACGGGTAGAGGGTAAATATCTCATGGTAAAAGTATCCGCTATTCAAATGAGCATGAGCGAAGAGAAGAGCTCAAATATACAAAAAGCCGAACTCTTGGTTCGTGAAGCTGCATCCAATGGCGCGAACATCATACTTTTGCCAGAACTTTTTGAAGGACTTTACTTTTGTAAAGACATGGATAAAAAATATTTTTCTTGGGCCAAACCCTTGAAAAACAACGTGCTAATAGAACGGTTTGCAAAACTCTCGCATGAGTTAAACGTTGTTCTATTAGTAAGTTATTTTGAGAAAAGCGACAAGGATTATTTTAACTCGCTCGTCGTCATAAACGCGGATGGCACGGTCATGGACAACTACCGAAAAACGCACATACCCGATGGTCCGGGATATGAAGAGAAGTTTTACTTCAAGCCGGGAGACAGCGGTTTCAAAGTCTATGAGACCGCTTTTGGCAAAATTGGCGTAGGGATTTGTTGGGATCAGTGGTTTTGCGAAACCGCGAGGGCTTTGACTCTCATGGGAGCTGAAGTCATCTTCTATCCAACCGCCATTGGGAGCGAGCCTGAGATTCATATAGACTCCAAAGAGCATTGGCAAAGAGTTCAGATGGGTCACGCCGCCACAAACACGGTTCCCGTAGTCGTGGCGAATAGAGTTGGCGAAGAATTTGGAGAGAGTTGCTCGCTCAATTTTTACGGTTCTTCTTTTATCACGGACTACGCGGGCGCTAAAATCGCCGAAGCTTCAAGAGACAAAGAAGAGATAATATACGCCGATTTCGACTTGGAGGAAAACGCGAAGCAAAGAGAGTATTGGGGTCTTATCCGCGATAGGCGTTCAGACGCGTACTCGTCGCTTTGTAAAGTTTAATCTATTTTTCACAACTATTTCTATATAATAAAACAACCTTACAAGATGAGAGAGTTATATGCCCATTGACCTACAAAAAGACAGCCTCCAAACAGCGCTTAGAAAACTCCAAGCGAAAGAGACCACGTTTTCACTGCTAGAAAAAATAAGTGAGCTTGGAAGCTGGGAAGTTGACCTTAAAACAAACAAGTCAATTTGGTCTAAGCAAAGTTACATAAATTATGGATATGAACCTTTCACGATTGAACCAAGTCTTCAAGTTTTTTTATCACACTTAACGCCAGAAGATTTACCCAGAGCTCAAGCAACGCTGAAAAAGATCATGGCAAGTGGTCAAGCGGACACTTTTCAATGCAGAATCAAAAAAGAATCTGGCGAAGTCATTGACGCGTTGCTTCATGGTCAAGTTGTGTATGATGAAAAGAACAATCCCTCAAAGTTGATTGGAACGACGCAAAACATTACCAGCCTTATGAAACTTAAACAAGAGACCCAAGAGCTTTCTCAACTTATTGAATACTCATCGAATGAACTTTACATAGTGGACATCAATACGTTTAAATATTTATACGTAAATACTGGTGCTTGTAAGGCCATTGGCTACTCACGCGACGAACTTTTAACTATGTCCATTTATGATATCAACCCCTATTTAACTCCAGATATCGTTCTTAAGTTAAAAAACCAATTATTGGACGCGAAACATTTTATAAATAGAACCATTCATCAAAGAAAAAATGGGACGCAATACCATGCGCAGGCGTATATACATCCAATACAATATAAAGGCGCTGAAGCTTACGTGATCTTCGATACGGACATTTCACAAAATGTTGAAAATGAAAATCTTTTAAGAGCCCAAAGCGACCAATTAAAACACTTGGCGCATCATGACAATCTCACTAGCTTGCCAAATAGAACGCTATTCAAAGATAGGCTCTCTCAAGCGGTTATATCCGGAAAAAGACACGATACTCCGTTTGCGCTTTTGTTTATAGATTTGGACCAATTTAAAAAGATAAATGACTCTTTAGGGCACATCGTAGGCGATAACGTACTGATAGAAGCGGCTAGAAGACTACAAAATTGCGTACGAGAAGAAGACACCATCGCTAGACTTGGTGGAGATGAATTTACTGTTATACTCCAAGGCGTTAAAAATATACAAGACATATCCAACATCGCCCAAAAAATTGTGGACGACATGAGAGAAGCCATTATAGTTGAAGGACATCATCTTTACATATCCGCAAGCATAGGCATAAGTCTTTTCCCTCAAGACGCCACTTCAACCGACGATCTCATCAAGTTTTCAGACACGGCCATGTATAAAGCCAAAGACGAAGGCCGCGACAACTACCAATTTTACGCCAAGCAGATGACGGCTTTCGCGTTTGAAAGGGTCGTCATGGACACAAGTTTAAGAATCGCGATCAAAGAAGAACAATTCGTAGTCTATTATCAACCGCAGATCAATATAAAGACGGATAAAATAATTGGAATGGAAGCTCTTGTTCGCTGGTTGCATCCGACTCTGGGGCTGGTGCCTCCAGGTAAGTTTATACCAATCGCGGAAGAGAACGGACTTATAATCGAAATAGATAAAATTGTGAGAAATACAGCTATGAGACAATTCGCTTTATGGTATAAATATGGCCTCAACCCTGGCATGCTTTCCATAAACTTAGCGATGAAACAGTTAAATGAAAAAGATTTTTTATCTCAACTAATTACCACTATGAAAGAGATAGGATTTCAATCAAAATGGCTCGAACTTGAAGTAACGGAGGGACAAGTTATGAACAATCCCGAACTCTCAATAGAAAAATTAAAGACTATCAATGCAATGGGAGTGGATTTAGCCATAGACGACTTTGGCACGGGCTATTCATCTCTTTCTTATCTTAAAAAACTGCCTCTCAACAAACTCAAAATAGATCAATCTTTCGTCAGAGACATTCCTCAAGACGAAGACGACATGGCTATCACCAAAGCGATTATAGCTCTAGGGAAAAGTTTAAATTTTAAACTTATAGCCGAAGGAGTTGAAGACATGGAACAAAAACAGTTCTTAATCGACAATGGATGCGATTATATGCAAGGATACTTATACTCAAGACCTCTACCAGCCGAGGCCATGACGGCGTTGTTAAAAAACAATCAAGCTTTTTAAATTATTTTTCTTTTAAATTGTTCAGTTTAGTCTTAGATTATTAAAAAAGGCTTACGTCTTTGCAAAATTATCTCTTCTAAATTTTCAAGGGATTCTGAAATGAGGTTTTCAAACTGAGTTTTGTTGAAGGTTTGTTGGCGTTTTGCTAGTTGCGCGGTGTGAGTGGAAATATTTTCCATCATCTCTTCTTTTGTCACTTTCGCGTCTAAATATTCCAAAACTTCAACAATGCCAATGGAACCCATTGAATTGGGCAAACGCGAGTATTTTTGTTCTAAAGCGCACACCTCGTCAATCAAACCCGTTTCTAGCATTTTCTGAGTGCGTAAATGTATTCTTTTTCTTAGTATCCCTCTATCTACGTCTATGTTGAATATATCCAAATTTTCTATGATTGGTTTTGGAGGATTTATTTTAAACCACTCTGTTGGAGGCAAAGAGGAAGCTTCATAAATTAAAAGAGCTTTTTCGATTCTATAACTATCATGAGGAGATATTTTTCGCATATAATTGGGGTCGACGTAGTTTAAAAAATTGTAACAACTCTCCAAATCCATCAACTGCGAGTTAACGCTTCTTCTTATCTCATCCGTCATGTTTGGGAGTACTGACAGACCTTGAAGAAGCGACTTTAGATAAAATGACGTGCCGCCTACGATAATCAAATTTTTGTCATCTCGCAAACACTTATCGACAACCTCTTGATAAAGGCCTATAAATATCTCCACGCTAAAATGTTCATCGGGGTACAAAAGATTGATTCCAAAATGCTTGACGCTCTCTAGCTCTTCTTTGGATGGTTTTGCGGAGACTACGTCTATCTCTTTGTAGATGCTTAGAGAATCTATGGACAAGACGTAAGCGTCAATCTTTTTTGCGATTTTAATCGCTAAATCACTTTTTCCTGACGCCGTCGGTCCTATAATTGCGAGTTGTTTCATAATTTCAAAGAAAGGCTATTTAACCTTTGTATTCCAATAAGCTTGTAATTTCAAATTATAATAAACGCCAGCCTCTTTTTTTGACATTTTAGAAGGAATTGCAATATTGGGTTTATTTACTATCCACTCTCCGTTTACCAATTTCATATCATACTTTACGAGATAATGATATTCTCCATATGTCATTGACGCTCCTACCCATGTTCTTCTTAGTGCGCATTATATCAGTTGTCCAACAACAACTCGATTTTATTACGATTTCTTATCCTATACTCTTAATAATCCATAATTAAATTAGCTGTAAAAGTCGTATCTGTATGTTCAATGCCTATTCCCGCTTGATTTACGTAATCAACTTTATAGCTAAGTCCCGCCGAGAATATATCCGAAATTTTACTAGAAAAAGCTGTCTTCGAGTAAACAAAATATTTATCAGAATTCTCAAAAGAACCTCTATAACTAAGCTCTTGGTTAAACTTTAGGTTTGCCAGCGTTTGCCATGTGTAATCTCCCTTGGCTCTGTAGGCGGAATACGTCTCTTTAACTGAAGTTGCAATGTCTTTATCAACGGAGTAAAGTATGTTTCCTTCTAATGACAACACTTGAGTCGCCGTTGCAATAGCCTTGTATTTAGCGCCCGGACCGGTGTAGTACTGATAATCAAAAGAAGAAAACTTATCATCTCGATACCCTAGAAGGTAGTTCAATGAAAAGCTATCTGTAAATTGATAGTCATAATTCAATTCTATAAAATATTTATTGTTGAGTTCCACTCCATGATCATCTGCGTATTGACCATCGAAAACAAGAGCGACTACGTTTTTATTCCAACCTTTTTTAAGATTTGAGTCAAGATTGTACGTCTTTGTTTGCGTATTACCGGTAGTTTGCATATACCCAAATTCCGTATGAGTCATGATTTTTTCATTTGGAGGGAGTTGACCCTCTAACGCTTTCACTTCCGCGTTTAGCACCGCAATTTTTGCTTTTACCGTAGCTATCTGAGTATTCAACTCTGCTTGATCTTGCGCGACGAGTACACCGCTCGCCAACAACGAACTTAGCAATATTTTTTTTATCATATTTTTGCCTTATTGTTTTGATTGTTTATTCTTTCAACGTATCTCGACATTTGATTATACTCGTTGAGATATTGAGACTCCACTTTAAAAAGAAGCTGTCTGTATTTAAGATAGTTTGTCCAGACCTTTTTACTCTGCTCTTTTCGTCCAAGCTTGTAAAGCTCAAAGCTAACAGCCGCGTTTATAAAACCTTTTAGTAATTGTACTTCATTTGATTTTTCAAAACGTCTAGGAAACCAAACTTCTTCCAATGCTTCATGAGCGTCATAAAATCTCCGCTCGTCTAAACATTTTAAATATTCATCCAACTTACTTTTCATCTAATGCCGTCATGTTCACTCGCCAATAGCCTCGCCCACCTTTAAGTGACACGCAACGCTTATTTGGAAATTTTTCTTTATATTCATTAAGTCTATTTAAGGTAGCTTTTCCCGTATCGCAGTAAAACACAAAAACCGTTCCATCTTTATACTTATTCATTTCATATGGATTGTAAGTAATTGCTTTCGCTTTTTGAATTGGTGAAAGTATCGTGTCTACCAAAACGACCTCAACGCCCTCTCTTTCTAATGCTATTTTATTTTCTAAGAACTCTTTTTGAGTCCATTCATTTGGATATTTCATGGCAAAATTATATCAAAATATTTAACTTTTTCATTTTATTTTCCGATTAAAAATAGTAAAAATTTCTATCTTGTATTAAACTTTAAATCTCTTTTAGCTAAAATAAGTCCCAATAATGATTCAAGGGTGCCGCATTGCAAAAAACATTAAAAAAATTAAAAGATTTTAACGAGTTGGTTATGTTTGAACATTCTATCTTCTCATTACCATTTATTTTTATAGCCATGATTGTTGCGGCTGATGGGTGGTTTGGGTTTCCCCTTCTTTTTTTAGGCGTCTTCGCGGCCTTGAGCGCTAGAAACTTCGCGATGGGGGTCAATCGCTACGCCGATCGCGACATTGACGCCAAAAATCCAAGAACGGCAGGTCGTCCAAACGTGGATGGCCGTCTTGATAGCGGTAGCGTTTTAATCTTTATATTTGTGAACGCCTTGGTATTTGTCATAGTGGCTTATATGGTAAACCCCCTTGCCTTCAAATTAAGCCTCCCTATTTTGCTTGTTTTAGCCTCTTACTCATACTTTAAAAGATTCTCTTCTCTCGCCCACATAGTTCTTGGCGTCTCGCTAGGACTAGCGCCCATCGCTGGCGTCGTCGCCGTTTTGGCCAGTGTGCCGCCATGGTCGGTTCTCCTTGGCTTAGGCGTTATTTTTTGGGTGGCTGGATTTGATTTGCTATACTCTCTTCAAGACATAGAGTTTGACAAACAAAACAAACTCCACTCCATTCCATCGCAGTATGGAGCGCAAGCGACACTTTTCATATCCGCCCTTTTTCATATGCTTAGCGTCATCTTTTGGCTCATGTTCGTTTGGGTGGCGGGACTTGGATTTTTTGCTTTTATTGCGGCGTTTGGGAGTGGATTTGTCCTAGCCTATGAGCAAAAACTGATTCGTAGAGACTTTAGCAAAATTGATCGCGCGTTTTTTACGGTCAATGGATATCTTGGAGTCGCCTTTTTAGCGCTCATTATTTTAGATAAGATAAGTTCATGAGCGATCCACGTTTAGTACCCGCGCCAATCAGCTTACAATTTAGTGAAATTTCACTAGACGCAGAATCATATGAGAGAGAGTACCATCAACTCAGCGAATCCGATGACAACGCTATAAACCAATGGTTAAAATTGGCCAAAGCCAGAGGCGACACGTCTGACACGGACCCCGTTTTGCTACAACTCGTCGTTGAGCTCCACAACAAAATCGACTCCCTTGAGAAATTTATCAAAAACGAAACGCCCGTTCGCGTCGACTTAGAAAATGAAGCTCAAATCGACGCCATTGGATTTGAGCATTTCAATATTAAACAAGAACTCCTACTTGAAGGAGAGTCATACTATGGTCGCATTGAAATGCCTATCCATCCAAAACGCGACGTCGGAGTCTTTTTTAAGGCCATGAGTAAAACTCTAGCGCATATACTCAGGATGCATGAGAGAGATGAAAAAGAGTGGGCGGCTTACATGACCGCGAGAGAACGGGTCTTAATTCGTGAATCGAGAGAAAAAAAATGATGAATTTAGCTCAACTCAATTTAGAAAAATATAGTACGGAATATATTTTAATCATCATGGCTGGCATCATTTTGTATCTTCTCTACTACGTGTTTACAAAAGACGCGGATTTTACAAAAAACATACGTTCAATCGCTTCCGTTGTCGAAGAACTAAACCGAGAGATTTTTTATCTTAAAAAGAAACTAAACGAGACTCAAAACAATGTTGGACAAAATGAGCAGAGAATGAGCGACGAAGTCATTTACCAAGAGATTGAGAGAAGCGTTTACGATATGGTATCGCCTCTTTCTTATGGTCTAAAACAGTTGCAAGAAAACATCAACTCCGTAGAAGCCCAAATCAGCAGTCGGGTTTCACACTTGGAAAATGGCATCAAACAAATTTCCATCCCCTCGTCCGTTCATGGAAACGATGACGACAAAATCATCTCGCTTTTCAAACAAGGCGTTTCTTTGGAAACGATATCCAAAGAACTTCACATATCAAAACCCGAAGTTGAGTTTGTCCTAAAAATAAACAAACTTCAATAAGGTTAAAATATGAGCGCCGATAGAAAACTTTTTACTCTTGTCTCCATTTTAATCGGGATCAGCGTCATTCTTTCATATTCTTTGTCCGTTTATACGACTATTCTTTATGAAGCCAATGAGTTTCATTTTGCAATAAGACAGACTATTTTTGGATTGCTGAGCATAAGCGTTATGTTTATACTTTCTCTGCTCAATCCAGAAAAATGGCTTAAACCCTTAGGTCTCACTCTTTTTCTTGGTTCGCTTATTTTAATGATAGCCATGCCTTTTTTACCCGAGAGTTTAGTTTCAGAGATAGGTGGAGCGAAAAGATGGATTAAACTTTTTGGTTTTTCCCTCGCTCCGGTTGAGTTTTTTAAAGTTGGATTTATTTACTTTTTGGCTTGGAGTTTTTCACGAAAACTAAGTCATCATGACGACATTGGACTTTTGAGCGAATTTAAACGATTCATCCCTTATGGCGTAATTTTTATAGGCGCCATGTTCATCATCGCTTTTTTGCAAAAAGATTTGGGTCAAGTAGTCGTTCTTGGCTTGACTCTTCTATTTATGCTTCTCTTCGCTGGAAGCAGTTTTAGGTTTTTCATATCCATACTTGGGGCTATTTTTGGCTCGGTAGTCATCTTCATACTTACGGAAGAGCATCGCATACTCCGCATCAAATCTTGGTGGGCGTTAGCTCAAAACAGCGTACTAGAACTTTTACCCGCGTCTATCGCGGACAAATTGAGAGTGCCGGTGGAAGTGGAACCTTATCAGATTGGGCACTCTCTAAACGCCATTCACAATGGTGGCCTTTTTGGAGTGGGACTTGGAAACGGCACGTTCAAACTTGGATTTTTAAGCGAAGTTCACACTGACTTTATTTTGGCTGGACTGGCCGAAGAGTTTGGTTTTTTCGGAGTTTTGTTTGTGGTGTTTATATTTTTGTGGATGCTCCAACGCGTCTTCAAGGTCGCGAATCGTTCGAAAAATAAAACTTACTACCTGTTTAGCATAGGAATAGGATTGATTTTAGCTTTTTCATTTATTGTTAACGCTTACGGAATCAGTGGAATCACTCCAATTAAAGGTCTATCGGTTCCATTTTTAAGCTATGGCGGATCAGCCATGATTGGCGCCGCTTTTGGCATAGGCATGGTACTCATGACATCTAAAAAAGCGACTATGGAATAAAATTTAAAGGAGTTTTTTTGAAACTATGCATTACTGGCGGTGGAACGGGTGGTCACCTCATGATAGCGCAAGCTTTAGCGGAGGCCGCTGTAAATGAGGGTCATGAGGTCATCTTTATAGGTTCGACTCATGGACAAGATAAAAAATATTTTGAATTTCATAGTCCTTTTTCAAAGGTCTATTTTCTTGAGACGACTGGCGTCGTCAATCAAAAAGGCTTGGGAAAGCTCAAAGCGCTGTACAAAATTTTAAAGGCTTTTTTTATCTCTCGCTCGCTTTTAAAAGCGCACAATGTGCAAGCGACGTATAGTGTGGGAGGTTTTTCAGCCGCGCCCGCTTCTTTTGCCACTCTTAGCAAATTTTTACCACTTTTCATTCATGAACAAAACGCGCTGGAAGGAAGGTTAAACAAACTTTTAAAGCCATTTGCGAAAAGATTTGTTTCGGCTTATGACAAAAATTCACCCATACAAGGTTATCCAGTAAAAGAGATATTTTACAAAAACGCGAGAGTAAGAGATAAATTGAAAACCATCATTTTCTTAGGTGGCTCTCATGGAGCCAAGGCTATAAATGATTTAGCGCTATCAGTCGCTTTAGAGCTTAAAAAAAATGGTATAAACATTATACATCAAGCTGGAGAATCCGACTTTGAGAGAGTCAAAAATGAGTATAAAGAGATGGGTTTAGACGTAGAGTTGTACTCTTTTACTAAAGATTTGGCGTCTTTGATTACAAGGGCGGACTTTGGCGTCTCTAGAGCGGGAGCTTCAACGCTTTGGGAACTAACGGCAAATGGATTACCCGCTCTTTTTGTCCCCTATCCTTACGCGGCGGGAGACCATCAGTTTTTTAACGCGGAGTTTATAGTGGAAAATGAACTTGGCTGGCTTCAGCGAGAGGGTGACAATCTTAACAACACACTCATGCAAGTCATAAAAGAGCCTCTCAAACAAAAAAGCGAAAAACTCCTTTCTTATACCGTTAAAGACGTAGCCCAAACTATGATAAAAGACGTAAAGTCATTTTTAAGAAAATAATGTTACTCCATATTCAATAAATTCTTCCGTATTGCTTCATTTTAAATAATTCTAAGACATTTTAGTATATACTCGTATTTAAACTTTATAAAATATTTAAAAAAATAAATTCAGGAAAAATAAATGAACAAAGAAGTTTTTTTTTCAGACAATCAATTTATTATCTCAAAAACGGATACAAAAGGCAGAATCACTTATTGCAATGAGCTGTTTGTTGAGATGTCGGGCTATAGCGCTTTGGAGCTGATTGCTCAGCCACACTCTATTTTAAGGCATTCTGACATGCCAAAAATCATCTTTAAAATATTATGGGACGAGCTTCAGGCGGGAAGAGAGATTTTCGCGTTTGTAAAAAACAAAACGAAACAAGGAGATTACTATTGGGTTATCGCCTTTGTAACTCCAAGCTATGACACCAAAGAAAACGTAGTGGAATATTTCTCGGTTAGAAGAAAGCCAGATGTACAAACTATCAAAAACATCATAGAACCCTTATATAAAGAGTTGCTTTCTTTAGAAAAAAATGGAGGCCTCTCCGCTTCGCAAAATCATTTAAACTCTTTATTACACAAAAAAGGCATCAGTTATGAACAATTTATCTTCTCTCTCTAAAATACAATACGCGAATATCATTTCCATTACAATTTTCATGATTGCTTTGATTGTTGAAATTTACTCTTATGGTTTTGACTATATGAGAGTTTTAAACATTGCAAACTTCTTTCTAGCATGGTATATGTTTGTTAACATCAAAAAAGTTCAATCAACGATAGAAGGCATTGCGAGCACTTTGAATTACGCTCAAAATGGAGTACTCATACATAGGGTCGTCAATCATGAAAAAGGTGAACTTGCGACTCTTAATCTTGAAGTAAATAACGTTTTAGATCAATTTGAGGTATTTACGAAAGAGGTCTTAGGAGCGTTTAACGCATCCTCCCAAGGAAGATACCACAGAAAAATAATCGAAAAAGGATTAAATGGCGTTTACCTTGACTTAGCAAAGGCAATTAATACGTCAATAGCGGCCATGGAACAAAATATGCGCCACATGACTCAAACCGCAACCAATTATAAGATAAATGACATTGGTCAAGGGATGAAAGGGTTTGAGATTATCCAAAGGGATTTGTCCTTAGCCATGGAGGCCTTAGACGAAATAACGATACGTTCAAATAAAATATCTTCTGATTCAAGTAAAACTCAAGAGCAGGTTCAACACACAACCGGGGACGTCCTACAAATAGTGGAATTAATAGCGCAAACTGGAGTAAAAATTGATTCTTTAGCGCAAAAAATAAATGAAATTTCTGGCGTTGTAGAGATAATCAACGGCATTGCGAACCAAACAAATCTTTTAGCTCTCAACGCAGCAATAGAAGCCGCGCGGGCGGGAGAGCATGGAAGAGGTTTTGCAGTGGTGGCGGATGAAGTCAGAAAACTAGCTGAAAGCACTCAAAAAGCCACGCAGGACATATCTATTTCAGTAAATACTCTGCACCAAGAGATGATGGAAATCGATGAGTCGTCTAAATCTATGAATACCATATCTACTGATTTAAATAAAACCATTCAAGAATTTTCACAAACTCTTTATCATTTTACTCAAGCGACTAAATTAACAACGAATGATACGCATTTAATGACGGGAACGCTCTTTACAATACTAGCCAAAATAGATCATTTAGTTTTTAAAAACAACGCTTATGATTCTATCATAAGCAAGACTCTACATCAAAATTTCTCAGATTACAATAACTGTAGATTAGGCAAATGGTATAATTCTAAAGGCAAAGAGCTCATGGGAGCGACCAAATCTTACAAGGCCATTGTTCCCTTTCATAAATTAGTTCATGACATGGTTTTAAAAAATATTCAATTTATCGCAAATAACGATGAAGTTGAATCTAACCTTGATGAAATTCTCAAGAACTTTGTAGCAATGGAAGAGGCGAGCAATAGCCTTTTCGTAACAATGGAAACCATGTTACTTGAATATAAAGAAACAATATATAAGTAATATGCATTGTTTATATTTGATTTAATGTCACTTATGTTAAAATCACTTATCTAACCTACAACAGGTTAGGAGGAAAATATGAACTTTTTAATAAACGATAAAAATATAGCGAAAGAGTATATAATAGAATTATTCACAGGCAGCACGAAAATAGCGTCATTTTGTAAGTTTAATGATTGTACAAAATGTTTAAGTACAACTAAACTTTACGAAAAAGTTCTGTCTTATCATGATTCAGAATTAGTGCAAGAATTATTTAAGTCCATAAGTAGAGACTACACGAAAAAACTCTCCAACATACCTCTTGCGTAAACATGCAAGAGACCTCATAAAAATTTTTTACAAGGGTAACGCATATGATTAAAGAGTTGGCGCAAGGCTTAGTGGACTTGATTTTTGACTGGGGATACTT
>CALDOC010000194.1 GCA_937914675.1 uncultured Sulfurimonas sp. | reverse complement strand
ATCTTTATATATAACAATTGTATCACTCTTAAGTTATTCTACTTTAGTTATAATCACTAGCTTAAAACTGAAAAATAGCGCCAATAGTTTTATTCATTTAGTTTTAAGCTTTTTTGTACTTCACTTCTCTTATGGAGTCGGTTCGTTAGTGGGTGTTTTTTCTGTAGTAAAAAAATTATTAAAAGGTGAAAAATGAATAAAGAGTATGTAGATAATATAAATATAAAACAATTAATAGGTCTTGTTTCTTTGGCGTATATGTTTAGTTTTATTATAAGGTTAATCTGGGTGTATCAGTTTAAAGATAATCCTGATTTCATGTGGAACAATCAGTTGATGATCAATACCAATGATGGCTATTTTTTTGCGGCAAGCGCCGAGCAAGCGCTGAGTGGACTTCATGTTGACAATCCAAGAGTCTTTTCTATGTTTACTTATGGGCTTGTCGCCATCACAGTGCTCTTTACAAAAATAACGCCTTTTAGTTTAGAGACCGTGACTCTCTATCTGCCAGCTTTTATATCTAGTCTAGTCGTTATCCCCATGATACTTATCGCTAGGCTTTACAAACAAACCTTATGGGGATTTTTTGCGGCGCTTTTAGGTTCAATCGCTTGGAGTTATTATAACCGTACCATGATAGGTTACTATGACACTGACATGTTCTCAGCCATGGCGCCTATGTTTATACTGTTTTTTCTTATCAAAAGTACGATAGATTTTAATTTAAGAAGTTCGCTCTACGCCGCTTTAGCCATTGTTATATACCCTTTTTTATATGACCAAGGTCAATCAATCGTGTATGTCATGGGAATTATCTATGGCGTGTATATGATTTTTTATCATAGACGTGAAAACACTACTTACGCCTCTCTGATTCTAATTTTTTTGGCGCTTACTCCTTTAGGCTTGGCTAAACCGGATATTTACATTGTTCAAACTCTTCTTGTTTTGATAGCTTTCGCTATTTTACAAACAAAAGAGTTTCAAACAAAAAAACTGATTATTGTTTCAGCGATTCTTTTTTTAATCTTTTTAATACTAGGAAACGTCTTTGGTCTTATAGTAGGTAAAATACTAAGCTATACGATAAAAGGGACGGAAGAGACGGGTCTTCATTTTTACGCGGTCAATCAAACAGTAAGAGAAGCTGGTAGCATACCTTTTGAAACTTTCGCCAACCGTATAAGCGGTTCTGAAATTGGGGTCATTCTTTCACTTCTAGGTTACATTGTTTTAGTGTTTAGAAAGCCTGTATTTATTTTAGCTTTGCCTTTGGTTGGGATTGGGATCTTTGCTATGTTTGGCGGGCTTAGATTTACCGTTTACGCCGTTCCCATGGCGGCTATGAGCGCCATCTATCTTTTCTTTGTCATAGGCGAATATATTAAAGACGTGAAATTTAAATACGCTTTCATAACGCTTGCGACCGCCGCTTTGATTTATCCAAACATCGCTCATATCATAGGATATAAGGTTCCAACCGTTTTTAACAAGCAAGAGGTAAAAGATCTCGTCGCTTTAGATAAAATTGCAAGCGGTAAAGATTACACTTTCGCTTGGTGGGACTATGGGTATCCTATTTGGTATTACAGTGACACGTCCACGCTTATTGATGGAGGTAAGCACAACAATGATAACTATATTATTTCTAAGATTATGTTTTCCACATCACAAATTCAAGCGGCAAACCTTGCAAGGTTAGCCATTGAAACTTATGTTGACAGTAATTATTCTGTAGTTGCGGACACGCTGTTTAAAGATAAAAATCCAAACGACATGATGGAAGAGCTTAAATTGCCTGATTATCAATTGCCTAACAAAACTAGGGACATTTTTTTATACATGCCATTTAGAATGTTGAACATATTTCCAACAGTTGGAGTTTTTGGCAATCTCGACCTTAAAACAGGGAACAATCTAAGAAATATTGTTTTTTATCCAGCGCAGCCAATAAAACAAGATGGCTCAACCATAACTCTATCTAATGGCATATCCATAGATGCGGCAAAGGGTGAAGCGCTGCTTGGAAAAAATAACGTGACTTTGAGAAATTTTGAGGTGGCCACGTTGAATAAGGATTCTCAAACTATTGTTCAGTCTAACGTATTTCACATGAATGGAAACTATAGCGTTGTCTATTTAAAAAGTTATAACAAAATGATCCTAATGGATAATGAAACGTACGATAGCGCTTACGTTCAGATGTTTATGCTTGGA
>CALDOC010000193.1 GCA_937914675.1 uncultured Sulfurimonas sp. | reverse complement strand
TAAAAGTCGTTAGCGTCTCCATATCATTTATGATTTTCATATATATGGGAGTCAACATCTTTATGACCATAGGTTACGCGCCAGTTGTTGGAGTGCCTCTGCCCATGTTTAGCTATGGCGGCAGCAGCTTTTTAAACTTTATGATATTATTCGCTATTTTGCAAAATCTTATTACATTTAGATATAAAGACATGTACGATGGTCGAGGAACTAAAAGTTTTGTTTAATCTTTTTCTTCAATAACATCCTTGACATTATTAGCCAACACTCTTGGAGTTACTCCAACGTTCAATAATTTACTAATGGGAAGAGTGTTTACTTTAGGCTTCTTGCCTATCAGGACTACTTTTGGAGTGGATAGTACGTTTTTACCATATATTTCTAAAAACCTCCCTACTGTAACCTTGCCAAGTTGTTCTTCTAGTACCAATACGCGAACGCTATTTTTTACCGCCCATTTTATCGCTGTTATTTCATCAACAAAATATTTAACATGGTAAGCTTTATTTATGTTTTTAATAGCTGATTCGTAGTCTATGGCGTCTCGCTCCCCAGCCATCACAATAAGTATATAGTCTTTATTGATTGAAACGAGATAATCATATAAATCAAAAAGTTTTTTAGTAGTCCCTGACGCTTTGGAGGAATCTTGCGTACTCAAATAATATTTTAAATACGTTCTTGTATTAAGTTCTCCAGATATCGATGATACTTTAAAATGTGCTTTAACTGATTTTGAATGTTTTGCTTGATGCCAAAGCTGAACGTCAAAAATATACGCTTGCGCGTTTAATATGTCTACTAGATTATATTTATGTATTAGAGCTTCAGCAAAAAAGAGCTTAGAAAAATCTTCCCTATACTCCTTTTCAAACTCATTTAACAGCTTCATATCGGCCTTATATCTTTCATCAAGTTCCGCCATCATATGAACGACATCGACGTAAGCTCCATTTAAAGATTTTAGCTCACCCTCTAAAAGAGTGAATTGAACCGTATTTATACCCTCTTCCAACTCTTTTTTCTTTACTTCGCGAACTCCTCCGAT
>CALDOC010000192.1 GCA_937914675.1 uncultured Sulfurimonas sp. | reverse complement strand
TTTTCATCAAAAGTAAGCACGTCTTCCACTCGGTCGACAATAAAACCGATGTTTACGTCCCCAACTTCATTGATGATAATAGCGGTATTCATGTCATGTTCTCTTTTAGGAAGACCAAACTTTCCACGAATATCCACAATGGGAATGATGGAACCACGAAGATTTATAACGCCCTCAACAAAAGCGGGTGTTCTTGGCACATGAGTAATCTTCATCATGGCTATAATTTCATTGATATGCGATATCGCTATCCCATACTGCTCATTTTCGACAAAGAAACTTAAATATCTATGTCTTTTTGTCGCCTCTGTATTTTCAATAGCTTTTGTTCTCATCCTAAATTCCTAAGACCATTTTTACAGCCTTTATTAGCTTTTCATCACTAAAAGGTTTTACCATCCATCCGGTAACGCCTATCTCTTTACCCCTTGTTTTCATAGCGGGGGAACTCTCTGTCGTTAAAATAAGAATAGGTTTATTTTTAAACTTGTCATCTGCTTTTAAAGACGCGGCTAAATCCAATCCATTCATCTGAGGCATGTTAATATCGCTAATGAGCATATCAAAATTCTCACTTCCACTAAGCAACAAATCAAGTAACTCGGCTGGATTTTGATATGTTACAAGCTCAACGCCACCAGCACCAACTAAATCTTCAAGAGCCATTTGAGCTGTCGCTAAAATTGTTTTTGAATCATCTACTAAAATAACTTTCTTCGCCAAAACTTATCCTTTATTTATTGATATATCGTTAGTGCTTATATGATAGCGTTAAACACATAATATATTACATTAATCGTCATTTTTAAATTCGAAAAATTACTTTATTCCAAAAAAACATCCATTTCTACTCATTGATAACATCCAAAAACTCCTTTCCAAACTGTTCATATTTTTTTTCTCCGATTCCATTCACCTCTAGCATGGAGATTTTGTCGTAAGGCTTGTCGCTTGCCAAGTGTTTTAAAGTCTTATCGCTAAATATTATGTAAGCTGGAACTCCTTTTTCACTTGCCATTTCACTTCGCTTGACTCTTAGTCTCTCAAACAACTCATCGTCGTAATCAAACTCTTTCGCCTGTTTTACTATTTTTTCAGTTGCGTTTACTAACAATCTTGAAGATTTGATATCGACGGTTTTGAGAGATTTTAAAATCGC